>JBEICS010000165.1:0-5479 GCA_040383925.1 Acidimicrobiaceae bacterium
ACCCGGCCCCTCTAGCTCAATGGCAGAGCAGCGGACTTTTAATCCGTTGGTTCAGGGTTCGAGCCCCTGGGGGGGCACCGAAGAACACCTGGCCAGAGGGTTGCGCCGAGTCGCACGATTCCTCTGAGAGCGTGCTCCTCCACGATCGTGGGTGATTCCGCCTGACGGCCTGCTCGATTCCGCAGACGATCGACTGCTTGAACCGGCCGGTCTCTCGCATCAGGTCTGCTCGGACGTTGGAGGGAGCTGCAGGTGCCAGCGTGGTGGGAGATGGCGTTTCGAGTTTCCCACGGAAAACTCGGGAGTTGATGGGGGACAGTAGCGGCCGCCGTCCCCGTTTGCTGGCGGAGGCACAGGGCGATCGATTCAGAGCGTGACCGGCCCCCACCGAAGGGTCATTGACTTCGGTCCGTGGTGGTGCGTCTGTGTCACCCCCAGAACGCGCAGATCGGAACGGCGAAGATGTTGTTGGCGAAGGCGATCACATCGGGTCCGGTGTGGAAGATCACCCCGGCAGCGAAGCGGTCCGGGTTCTTGTCCCGCAGCCAGTACAGGTGCTTCGCGTCGGCTGATGTTGGCGCCGCTGTCGACTTGATCTCCATGCCGATGAGCTTCCCGCCGGGCATCTCGGCCACGATGTCCACTTCTTCTCGCCCGCCCTTCGTGCGTGCGTGGTACAGCCTGACTCGCCGCGGCGCGAGTGCGACCTCGGGACGGAGTTGCGACATCACGTAGGTGTCGATCGTGCGACCCAGGAGGTCGTCGCTGTCGAGAATGGTCTCAACCTCGGCCCCAAGGGCAGCACCCATCAGCGCCGGGTCGACTGCATAGCGCTTGGTGGTGCGGATCAGCCGGTCGAGATGATTCGCCGCCCACGCTGGAACCTCTTCAGTTACGAACAAGTCTGCGAGCAGCTTGTCGTACGACACAGCGGTGTTCTTGTCGATCTTGGCGGCGTCGAAGAGGGTCTTGTGTTCGGGTAGGCCGGCGGACATCGCTGCGACGGCCCGGAAGTAGGCCTCCAGCTTCTGCCGGTCGCGCTCGCCGACCGCTGAGTAGGTGTCGCGGGTGAGGAGCTGTTCGAGGTAGCTGTCGATCCACGCGACAGCTGCGGTCGGGGGCATGTTGCCGAGCAGGACCGTGGGGAAGCCACCGCGGGCGGCAAGCGTGACATAGTCGCGGATGTCGGGCCGCACCGCCGGCAACGTGAAGGCGGACGCGCTGTGCTGAACGATCTTGTCGAGCATCGATGGGCCCGTGAGCGTGGATGGAGTAACGAGTTCGCGCTGCGTCATTCCGTACATGTGCGTGCGTTGCAGACGCCCTGTCCCTGGCCACACCTTGTTCTCGAGCTCTGCTCGCACGCTTCCAGTCAGGATGAAGCGGCCTGGCCGCGGGTCGTCGTCGACTGCGCGCTTGACGGCACCGAGGATCTCGGGGACCTCCTGCCACTCGTCGAGGAGTAGCGGCTCCGGGCGCCCACGGAGCGCTGCGTCCGGGTCGGCACGAAAGGCGGCAGCTTGGCCCGGCGCATCGAGCCGGACCTCGGCTGCGGCCAGTTGGCGGGCGGTGGTGGTCTTGCCCGTAGCCCGCGGCCCGTTGACGAGCACGGCGGAGAAGGCCTGGAGCTGGACGGCGAGGTAGGTGTCGAGCGATCTCGGGTTGTAGTTCGGCGTGGAGGGCACCCTTGTCACCGTGCGAGGATATCGCCTTTTCTAGGGACTTCACCTTTTGGACCGCCTTCACTTCACCTTTTGGACCACCTGAGTCCCACCGTTTGGACCATGGTGAGGGCGCCAGGCGAACGACCGGGCTCCGATCATTCATCCGTTGGTTCAGGGTTCGAGCCCCTGGGGGGGGCACCAACCACTGGGCGGCGTCGGGAGCCGGCCCGATCGGTGTCGGGCGCGGTGGGCGCATGTACTGAGGTACATACACCGGCCACCCCACCAAGTGCCATTGTGCCGGGCACGGTGCACCGCCTGGGTCGACACGACTCGAGGTGGCGCGCCGTCGACCGACGTCGCTCATGACCCGACCACCACTCCTCCGTGCAACCTGGTTGAGGGCACATGGTGGTTGACGCGCGCCGCCACACCGACCGGCACGTGCGGGTGGGGATCACCGACGCCGTGCTCCGCGGGCCCGGCAGGTGGCTGCCGCCGCACGTCTCGAGCGCCATGCACGCCCTGACAGCGGGGTGCGTCGGTGCCCTGGCGGCGTCCGGCGCCATCGCCACCCTCGAGGCCGATGGCGACTCCCGCGCCCTGCGCACGGGTGGCGCCTGGATGGCGGCCACCCTCCTGGCGCTGCCTCTCGTCTGGCGGTCGCATGGCGGCTGGTCCACCGGTGGCGTCGGTCTGGGTGTGCGCATCCTCGGCCTCGGTGCCCTGGTCGCCGGTGTGATGGTGCCGTTCGCCACCGAGTGGACGGTGGCGTTGTGGCCAGCGCTCGGCGCCTTCTTCGGCACCGACGCCGCGCTGAGCATCCGTTCGGTGCGCAGGCTCCCTGCTAGTGGCATGCCTCTCGGTCCGATGGTGCTGTCGGCCCGACACCTGCTGTGGCTGGTGCTGGCGGCAGCGGCGGCCCTCGCGTTCGGCAGCGGCTGGTCAGCCGTGCCCGCCGTCGTGGTGGCGGCCGAAGTGGTCGCCCTCGTCGCGATGCTCACCACCTGGTGGGCGCTGCGTCTGCTCTCCCGCTACGACCACGAGATGCGCACCTCGCGTGCCGCAGCGCTCGAACGCGAGCACCGGGCCCAGGCAGCCTTCATCCACGACGACGTGGTGCCGGCGGTTCGCCTGCTCCGTCAGCAACTGGTCCGTGGCGGCGTGCCCGACCCCGACAGCCTCGGGCAGGTGGTGGCCGAACTCGAGCACCTCGAGCACACCCTGCGTGACGGGCAACTCGAGGCCACCCTGCGCAGCGGAGGCGCCACCGTCGCCGAGATCGTGCAGCCGTTCCTGCGTGTCGCCCAGTCGAACCGCGTCACACTGCGCGGTGTGCCCAGCCGCGACGTCGGCTCGCTCCGCCTCGGCGAATCCGAGGGGCGGCTCCTGCGCCGGTGTGTGGCCGTGCCGGTCACCAACGCAGTGCTCGCCGGGGCGCAGACGCTGGCCGTCGACATCGACATCGACGGCACACACCTGGTGGTGGTCATCGAAGACGACGCAGGCGGGTTCGACCAGCACCCCCTCCACCAGGGTCGTGCGCTCGACCAGTTGGCCGGCGAACTGCCCGACGCGGTGTCGGTCGAACGACTCGACGGCGGCACCCGCGTCACCAGCCGAGTGCCCATCGGCTCGTCTGCCGACCGGCCCTTCGCCCGTCGCTCCACCCGCACTTCGGCGACGTCGCCGGCAAACGATCGAGGTACCCGATGACCACCGTGCTGCTCGTCGACGACAGCGCCCACGCCTGCGAACTGTTCGCCGACGCGATCCGCCAGCGCCTCGAGTACGACGTCGTCACGCTCCGTTCGCCGAGTGAGGTCACCGCCGAGCTCGTGCAGGCCAAGCAGATCGATGTGGCCGTGGTCGACCTGTCGTTCCCCGGCGACGAACTCACCGGCGCCGACGTACTGCTGCAACTGCATCTCGACACACCGTCGACCCGATTGATCATCCTTACCGACGGCGACGCCTGGGCCGCCGACCTGTTGCGCGACAGCTGGGAGGTGTTGCCCGTCGCCTGCGCGCTCAGCAAGAGCAGTCCGGTCAGCGTTCAGCTCGATGCCGTGCGGTGCGTGGTCGAGGAGGGAGAGGCGCCGATCGATCCGGTGCTGCAGCCCTTGCTGCCGGCGGTGAAGAGCCCGTGGCGCACGCTCGACGGGTTCAGTCGTCTGGTGCAGCACCGGGGCCATGCCAAGTTGTGGCAGGCCGTGCTGGCGTGCGGACCGACCGCCGAGTACCAGGACCTGGCCCAGTACAGCGGGCTGCGGCTCAACGCGCTGCGCAACTATCGCGCCCAACTGCTGCCCGAGTTGAGCCTGCACGGTCTGCACAACCCACCGATGCGCGACCTCTACATGTTCGTGATGCGGTGCCGGCCGTTCCTCGCGCCGTTCGTGGAAGCCAAGGGGCTCACCCTGCGCGCCGAGAGATCCGACGGCTGACTCGCCCGCCGGGCATCGTCACTCGCGTTCGACCGAGGTGCGGTAGGTCTGCGGCAGTGCCATCGGCTGCACCCGGGTGGTGAGGCGGTAGGGGCCGGGTTCGACCCATCCGGCGAGTTCGAGATGCAGCGTGCGCGACTCGCCGGGCAGCACATCGAGGAACATCGACACCACCTGCCAGCCGAAGGTGGCGCCGCGGTCCATCTGCACCGTCTCGCCGTCGAGCGTCGCCCACTGCACCGGCACCGCGGAGTACACCGACACCAGCGTGCGGTTGGTTCCCACCTCGAGGCCGTAGATGTTGCTGAGCACGTACTTGGGCAGGCCCTCGGGATCCACACTGTTGGTGAGGGTGATCGTCGCGGTCGACTGCACCGAGCCGCTCGCCTCGGCGACGATTGCGTCGTACTGCACATCGACCTGGAAGTAGGCGTCGAGCTTGTTGGCGCCAGCGTTGTCGATGACGACGGCGATGCCGTCACCGCCGGCCAGGCGGGGCATCGCCCCGGCCATACCGAGCCGTTGGAAGAGTTCCTGCTCGTCCGGCTGCGGGCTCCAGGCAGTGAGGTGACCGGCGCGGGCCACCGGTCCGAAGGCACGACCGAGATCGGTGGGGTTGGGCAGCGCGCTCGTCATCAGCCGTTCGAGGGTTGCTTGAGCGATGGTGTCGAGCAGATCGGTGCGCTCGTCCCCTGCGGCGAGGGCGTACTGATCGGCGATGATGAACCGCTCCACCGTGTCGGGCCCGATGGGAGCAGGTACCCCCGGCACCTCCACCGGTCCGGTGAACGTCATCAACGTGGCGACGGCGGCAGTGTCGAGGGCGAACACGCCGTCGAGTTCTCGTCCGCCGCTCTGGGGGTACAGCGAGGCGATCACCTCCCCCACGACCGGGAAGTCGGGTGGCATCGTGATGTTCTTCCAGGGCGAGACGCCCGTGGTGCCGTCGTCGGGGTCGACGAACCCGAAGCCGCCCCAGCGGGTGACGAACTCCTCGGGCCCGTCGATGCGGCGCTGCTCGGGATCGGGCCCTCCCTCGTCGAGCTCGTCGTTGGTGCCGAAGGTGGTCACCTCGATCCGGCCGTCGTCGATCGTCACCTCGGCGTAGTTGCCCATGAACCCCCCGAGGCCGCGCGCCTCGGCCGGGGTGGTGAAGGCCACGAAGTACCGGTGCGGGCGATCGGCCCCCAGCATCGCCGGAGCCACCTCGAGGGCGAGCCGAGCGTTGTCGAGCTGTACCTCCTGGCTGCCGATCTGCCGGCGCACATCGTCGAATCGTCGGGTGAGCGGGCCTGCGAGCCAGTCGGTGGCGACACCGTCGAGCACGTCACCGAACTCGCTGATCGCTGCATCGAGATCGGCGAAGGG
>JBEICS010000166.1:0-5468 GCA_040383925.1 Acidimicrobiaceae bacterium
CACGGGCCGTCGCCCTCCCATGCGGGCAGCGAGCGACCGTTGCGGACGAGCGCGACGGCGGCGTCGTCGACCGTCACATGCGCGTAGTCGCGCAGCGCAGCGGCCGGGCTCAGCAGCTCGGCGTCGTCGGGCGATGCCGCCTGGGTCTCGTCGGAGCTGCCACAGGCGGTTCGCCGCAGCGCACGCAGATGGGCACCCCCACCGACGAGCCGGCCGAGGTCGGCGGCGAGCGACCGGATGTAGGTGCCCGATGAGCACACCACCTCGATGCGGTACACGAGCGGATCGTCGGTGGGCCACACGTCGAACCGGTGCACCGTGACGGGTCGAGCCTCGCGCTCCACCTCTACGCCTTCACGAGCGAGTTCGTGCAGGCGACGGCCGTCGACCTTCAAGGCGCTCACCATCGGGGGCACCTGCATGATCGGACCGGTGAGATGGAGGCGCACTGCCTCGCGTACCTGCTGTTCGGTGAGGTCGGCCATGTCGTACGTGGCAGTCACCTCGCCGGCAGCATCGAGGGTGTGGGTCTCGGTGCCGAACACCACCTCAGCGGTGTAGGTCTTGCCCAGTGCCGTGAGGAACCGCAGCAGGCGGGTGACATTGCCGACGCCCACCAGCAGCACGCCGGTGGCATCGGGGTCGAGGGTGCCGGCGTGACCGACGCGGCGCTCGCCCAGACGGCGACGCAGCATCGCCACCACATCGTGACTGGTCACCCCGGCGGGCTTGTCGACCACCGCCAGTCCGTGCACCGTGGGCGGTCTACGCCTCGCCATCGTCGCCGAAGTCGTACACGTCGTCGCCCTCCGGGGTGGGTGGCCGCTCGGGCAACGTGTCGCCCGCCGAGAGGATGCGCTCGATCTTCTCGGCCTCGCGGATGACGGCGTCGGGGCGGAACGTCAAGATGGGCGTCTTCTTCGAACGCACCTGACGACCGACGGCCGACTGGATGCGCACGCGGTACTCGTTGAGCACCTCGAGGATGCCGTCGTCGCCCTCGGCGCCCGCCAGCGAGTCGAAGAACACGTTCGCCCGGTTCATCTCGGCGTCGACGTCGATGGCGGTGATGGTGACGAGGTCGAGTCGCTCGTCGTTGATGCGTGTCAACTCGTCGGCGATCACCTCGCGCAGCGACTCGTTCAGTCGTGCGGTGCGGGGGTAGCGGTGCTGCGATGGTGCCGAGCGGCGGCGCGGTTGGGGTCGGCTCATGGGATGTCTCTCTTCACTCGACCGTCAGTCGAACGACGGGCGGTTGCGGTTCGATCGCTTCAGTTCGGCGACTCCGCTGGTGGTGGCGATCAGCTCCACAGCGTCCCACAGGCGCACCGCCTCGTCGCCGCGCGGGATGCGCGCGATGACCGGGCCGAAGAAACTGGCCTCGTTGGTGGCGCCGGGGTGGAAGGTGATGATGGGTGTGCCGACGTCGTTGCCGGCCCGTTCGAATGCGAGGTCGGTCTCGGCCCTGATGTGGGCGTCGTGCGTGGTGTCGTCGGCATGAGTAGCGAGCGCCGGATCGCAGCCGGCAGCATCGAGCACCTCGGCGAGGAACGTCTCGCGGTCGGTGAGGAACGCGTCGCGCCGGGCCAGGTTGTGAAAGCGGGTACCGATCTCGGTGTACAGCCGACCCACGGCCTCGTTGCCGTGGGAGTGCTCGACGGCGTCGGCCACACGCAAGCACTGGGTGCCGGCAGCGTGCACGGCGCGGTAGTGCGGTGTGTACCAGTCGTCGGTGCGGTGGGCGTTGATCATCATCAACGAGATCGGCCGCCAGGTGACCGAGTAGTGGCGCTGTTGCTGCACCTCGACCACCCATCGCGAGGTGATCCAGGCCCACGGGCACACCGGGTCCCAGAAGAAGTCGAGGTCGGCCATGCGGGCACGATACCGACCGCAGCCGGTGCGCCGCGCCCCTACCGGCAGAGGAGGCGCTCGATGCGGCGGCTCGCCAGCGCGAGCGACACCAGTGCGAGCGCAGCGAGCACGGCGGTGTGGGCAACCAGCGAGGCGGTCCACACCCCGCTGTTCGCCGCGCGCACCAAGGCCACCCCGTGATAGAGCGGCGACACCTGCACCAGCCAACTCCACCCGCCGTAGGCCGACAGAGGAAAGAACGTGGCCGAGAACAGCAGCATCGGCATCGTGACGGTCTGGACGATGTCGAGGTCGTTCCAGTTGCGCATGTAGGTGGTGGCGAGGAAGCCCATGCTGGCGAACGTCAGCCCCACCAGCGCGCAGGCGGGCAGTGCCAGCAGCGCCCACCACGAACCCACCAACCCCAGCGCAGCCATCACGACCAGGAAGCTGACCGCGTAGAGCTGACCGCGGATGAGCGCCCAGCCGATCTCGCCCATGGCCACATCCGCGGGTCGCATCGGTGTGGCCAGCGCGGCGTCGTAGAGGCGGGCGTACTTCAGCCGGTGCAGCACGTTGCCGGTCGAGTCGAAGATGGCGCCGTTCATGGCCGACGCAGCCATCAGCGCCGGCGCAACGAACTGGTCGTAGGCCATCAACCGGCCACCCACCGACACATCGCCCACCAGTGCACCGACTCCGACGCGCATCGACAGCAGGTAGAACAGCGGCTCGAAGAATCCGCTGACGATGATCAGCCACTGGCGGCGATACGCGACGAGATGGCGCTCGATCATGCGTTGCGGTCGGCGTACCACCAGGCCGGCGGGCACGATGCGCAGCAGCATCGGACCGGTGCGCAGCGGGAGCGGCTCGGCGCTCATGGGCACAACCTCACCGCGAGCCGACGCGTCGACACCACGCAGCCCACCACCACCCACACCACGGCGTAGCCGAGATGCCCCAGCGCGTCGCCCCATGCGAGGCCACCGGTCGTGAGCCCGCGTGCCACCACCACGCCGTGCCACAGCGGGAACACCTTGGCAACCCACTGCACGACCGTGGGCAACTGCGACAGCGGGTAGAAGGCACCGCCGAACAAGAACAGCGGCAACAGGACGAATCGCTGCAGCGCAGCGAACAACCCGTCGGTCTGCGCCCCGATAGCGATGGCCATCGTGGGCATCGCGAACGCCACCCCTACCAGGGTTGCGACGCCCACCGCCGGGATCAGGCCCCAACTCCGGGTATCGGGGAACAGCGCCAGCGCGACCGCCACCATCGACGCGGCCAGCGCCCCGCGCACTGCCATCCAACCGGCGTGACCGAGCACGATGTCGCGCGGGCCGAGCGGCGTTGCCGCGATGCCGTGGTACTCGCGCCGCCACTTCAGGCCACCCATCACCGGCCACATGCTGTCGTTGGCACACAGCGTCATTGCCGTGGTCACCAGCAGGCCCGGTGCCACGAACGCCACGTAGGGCAGCCCACCGAGCGCATCCGCCGAGCCGGCGTTGCTGTCGACCAGAGCGCCCACGCCCACCCCGAGACCCAGCAGGTAGAGCATCGGCTGCACGAACGACGACAGCACGTTCAGCCGCCACAACCGGCGGAACACGACGATCTGGCCGCTCATCACGCGCAGTGGGCCGGGCGTGGCGAGGCGCATCGTCAGTCGACCAGGCTCCGGCCGGTGAGCAGCAGGAACACGTCCTCCAGGCTCGACCGGCGCACCAGCACACTGTCGGGCCGCACGCCGCGGTGGTGCACCTCGGCCAGCGCGGCGTCGCCGTCGTCGGCATACACCAGCAGACGATCGGCCAGCTCCTCCACGCGCACACCCACACCGGCCAGCAGGGGCACCGTGTCGTGGTGGCCACCCGCATCGAAGCGCAGCTCCACCACCTCACGTGTCGAATGCTGCGCGATCAGTTCACGCGGCGAGCCCTCGGCCACGATCCGCCCCTGGTCCATCACCACGAGGCGGTCGCACAGCTGCTCGGCCTCGTCCATGTAGTGGGTGGTGAGCACCTGGGTGACGCCCTGCTGCTTCAGGCGGTACAACCGCTCCCACAGCACATGGCGCGCCTGTGGGTCGAGACCGGTGGTGGGTTCGTCGAGCAGCAGCAGTTCGGGTTCGTTGATGAGCGAGCGGGCGATCGACAGCCGCCGCTTCATGCCACCGCTGAGGTTGTCGACCACGCTGTCGGCGCGGTCGGACAGCCGAGCGAACTCGAGCAGTTCGGTGGCACGTCGACGGCACTCGGCCCGGGGCAGGTCGAAGTAGCGGCCGTAGATCCACAGGTTCTCCTGCACGCTCAACTCGGTGTCGAGCGTGTCGAGTTGCGGCACCACACCGATGCGCGCCCGGATGCGCGGCCCGTCGACCAGCGGGTCGAGGCCGAAGATGCGCAACTCGCCGCTGCTGGGCGGCGATACGCAGGCGATCATCCGCATCGTGCTGCTCTTGCCGGCCCCGTTGGGGCCGAGAAAGCCGAACACCTCGCCACGCTGCACCTCGACGTCGATGCCGCGCACGGCATCGACCCCGTCGAAACGCTTGGTGAGGTGCCGTGCCGAGATGAGCGGACCCGACAGAAGCGGATCTGGCATGGTCAGGTGCGCGTGATCTCGCGCTCGTCGAAGGTCTCGATGATGTCGCCCGGCTTCAGGTCCTGGAAGTCGGTGAGGCCGATACCGCACTCGAAGCCCTCGCGCACCTCACGGACGTCGTCCTTGAAGCGACGCAGCGACTGGATGGCGCCCTTCCAGATGATGACGCCCTCACGCAGGAAGCGCACCTTCGAGCCACGGGTGATCGTGCCGTTGAGCACGAGGCAGCCCGCGATGGCACCGATCTTGGGTACCCGGAAGATCTCGCGTACCTCGGCATCGCCGGTGACGACCTCTTCGTACTCGGGGGCCAGGAGGCCGACCATCGCCCGCTCGATGTCTTCGAGCAGTTTGTAGATGATCTCGTAGGTACGGATCTCGACGCTCTCGGCTTCGGCCAGTTCGCGAGCCTTGCGGTCGGGACGGACGTTGAAGCCGATGAGCGTGGCATTGGTGGTGGCCGCGAGCGTGATGTCGTTCTCGGTGATACCACCCACGGCACGGTGCACGAACGCGAGCTTCACGGTCTCGCGCTCCAGGCGGCGCAGGCTCTCGGTGACGGCTTCGAGCGAACCCTGCACGTCGGCCTTCAGCACCAGGTTCAGCGTGGCGACCTCGCCCTTTTGGATCTGGGTGAAGATGTCTTCCAGCTTCACACCACGCTGCACGCGGGCATCGCCGCGCTGGTTGGTGAGGCGCTGGCGCTGCTCGCGAGCCTCGCCCACGGTGCGGGCGGTCTTTTCGTCGGGGGCCGCACGGAACTCGTCGCCCGCATGCGGCACCGACGACAGGCCGAGCACCTGCACCGGGGTGCTGGGGCCCGCTTCTTTCACCTGCTTGCCGGTGTCGTCGATCATGGCGCGCACTCGGCCCCAGGCCGCACCGGCCACGATCGGGTCGCCCACCTTCAGGGTGCCCTTGTCGACCAGGATGGTGGCAACGGGGCCACGGCCCGTGTCGAGGTTGGCCTCGAGCACGATGCCCTTGGCCCGACCGGTGGG
>JBEICS010000167.1:0-5463 GCA_040383925.1 Acidimicrobiaceae bacterium
CCTCGCGGAACACCTCGATCGGCTGCACCAGGTAGTCGACCGACACGCAGCACACCGCAGCGTCGAACGAACCGTCGGCGAACGGCAGCGACGGATCGGCGTTGAGGTCGTGGGCCACACGCTCGGCGGCCGCCTCGTTCGCGTCGAGTTCGTTGGCGTTCATGCCCAGCACCGTCAGGTGCGCGGGTGGTGTGCGGAAGTGCGAGATCCACGACGACATCAGGTCGAGTACGCGACCGGTGAGGCCGAGGTGCTCGTACAGCGTGCCGACGGCGGCGATGGCCCGGGCGTCGATGTGGGTGACGAGACGGTCGAACGCGTAGAACTGCGCGTCGGGCGACGGGTCGCTGCGGCGGAAGAAGCCGGCCGGGAATCCGTGCTCGTCGTGGGTGGGCAACTGCTCGGTCACGACGGACGTCCGTGGCGGGCGAGTGCAGCGTTGCTCCACTCGGGTCGGCCGGTCACCTCGGTGCCGAACCACGGGGGTGGCGCGAACCGTTCGGCCGAGGCGACGTCGGGGAACTCGACCTCCACGGTGACGAGTCCTTCGAGCGCGTCGTGGTACCGGTCGAGGTCGGCGCCGATGCCGTCGGCGAGCGCGACGTGGTGGCGGGTCTTGTCGATGCGGCCGCCCGCAGTGTGCGGCCACAGCTGTTCGGCCTCGTCGAGCGGCAGAGGCACCTCCACCTCGGTGCGGGCCATACCGCTGCCCGCCTTCACCGTGAGCACGGCCGTCGTGGCGGTGATGCGCACCCGCACGGCGACCTCACCGTCGGCGGTGAGATAGCCCTGGCGCATCGGGGTGCCCTCGTCGAGCGCGAGCGTGTCGGGCAGTCGGTCGACCACGAAACGACGCTCGATCTCGACAGCCATGGCGGCCAGTATGCCGCAGGCGTGGTCAGGCTGTGTCAGGCAGGGTGAGGGTCGGGATCGACGTCGAGGAGCAGATCGCGCACGAGGAAGAAGTACCAGCCCACCACGGCGACGCCGAGGGCGTTGATGATGATGCAGGCCACCACATAGCGGCCGGCGTAGTCGACGCTGTTCAGCCCGTCGGCCTCGATCGACTGCCAGAGGGCCACCACCAGGAACGCCAGCACCACGGCACCGGCCAGCAGCAGGGTGCGCGGGGTGAGCCGGTCCTCGAGTTCGTCGTGTTCGTCGCGGTCCACGCGTCGCGCCCGCCGGATGGTGACGACGGCGATGGCGCCCGCGAACCAGGCGAGTGCCACCGAATAGGCGCCGAGCGTGTCGCTGGGGCGATGCCACCCCGAGGCCAGCACCGCGGTACCGAACGCGGCCGACACCACCGAGGCCACGATGGCGGCGATCCACCGGCGTCGGCGGGGCGTGACGGTGACGATGCCGAGGGAGAGCACCATGGCGATGGTGGCGTGACCGCTCGGGTAGCTGTTGTGGCCGATGCCCTGCACGTCGCCGAACACGGGTCGGGTGAGCAGTTCGAGTTTCAGGATCTCGGTGGTGACCACGGCGCACGACATCGCCGCGCCCACCGTGACGGCGAGGCGCAGGCGGCGGCGGAGCACCGCGGTGAGCACGATGAGCCCGCCGAACACGAACAGCGACTCGACGGTGACCGTGCCGAGCAGGCGGTCGGTGCGGCGGGTGGAGGCGGGCTTCACCGCCGCCCTGCCCTCGAACGCGAGGTCGTCGACCTCCTGGCCCCAGCGGGTGCGCACGAACACCACGTACAGCACCGCCACCATCAGCGCGGCCACCGCAGCGGTGACGGCCAGCACCTGGCGGCGCCGCACCAGTGCGGGGTCGGCCAGCGGCTCAGCCACGGTCGGCCGTGTCGCGGGACGCGGCCAGCGCCGCGAGGAGCGGACGGAAGTGGTCGAGGTCGGGCATCGCCGCGTTCGGATCCTTGCCGGCGTCGTCGCAGCGCCGCAGTTCGACGGCATCGAGCGCGAACGGCAGACGTGCGAACGCCTCGGCCGCCTCGGCGGTGAACGGCCCACCCTGCAGGCCGAGGCTGTGCACCGAAGCGGGCGACAGCAGAGCGAGGTACTGCGTATCGGTGGCGCACAGGTAGCGCTTGGCGGCCACGTGCAGGCGCACCGGCTCGGTGACGGCCGGCGGGAACCAGTGGGCCAGGTAGCGCGCCCCCGCCTCCTGGTGCACCGTGTCGATGCCGTGGTCGGCGGCGTCGTCGGCCATACCGTGCACCAGATGGCCCACATCGTGCAGCAGCGCCGCGGCCACCAGTGCCGGCGATGCGCCGCGTTGCTGGGCCACCACGGCGGTCTTGATGGCGTGCTCGGTCTGCGACACCGGTTCACCGATGTAGGCGTCGTCGCCTTTCAGAGCGAACAGTTCCATCAGCCGGTCGACCACCGCGTCGGGGCTCGCCGAGGTGCGCCGCAACACGGCCACGGTGCTGCGGAGGCCGTCGATGTCGGCGTAGCAGCCCTGGAGGTGGCGAGCACCGGCCTGGGCGTCGTACGCGGTGCGACCGTGCAACACCCGCCGGTTGTCGACGATGAACAGATCGCCCGGCTCGAGGTGCAGCCGCACCTGGAAGCGCGCATCGTCGACCAACTGCGAGAACAGCACGAACGCGTCGTACCAGGCCGCCAGCGAGTTGGCGTCGAGTCGTGTGACCCCATGGGCGACGCCGGGCGTAGGCGGCCGTACGGAGCGGTTGTTGAAGCGCACGCCGCGTACCGCGCCCGAGGGGTCGACCTCGATGAGTGGGGCGGTGGTGCGCACCTCGGCCGTGTCGTCGGTGTATTCGAATGACACCGGCACCGAGGCCAGCAGGGCGAAGCCGTCGGGGTCGAGCGTGCGCACCTCGGCCGCCACCCGCCAGGCGTCGACCAGCACGTTGTCGCCGCCGCTGGCAGTGGACTGCAGGCAGTGGAGCAACTGCAGGGTGGGTACCGGGTCGCGGTAGGGGTTGTCGGTGTGTGGTGGCAGGCCGAGCGAGGTGTCGGCGAGGTTGGTGGGATCGACCACCGCGCGCACATCGAACCAACGGCCGTAGTTGGTCTCGCGCACGAAGCCGAACAACTCGGCCACCCGCGCCACCTCACCGTCGGCGATGGGCACCCCGCGCAGCAGGCCGAACCCCAGACGGTCGACCCCCTCCAGCCAGCGCAGCAAGGCGGCCGGGTCGTCGGTGACGGCTGCATGGCGGGCGGTGGGGGTGTGCGCGGCGATGGCGGCATCCCACAGCGCGGCCGGTTCGCGGCGCGATGGCGGTGTGGCGAGCAACGCAGCGAGGTCGTACACGCTGCGGTGCCCGTCGGGTGCCCACACGACGGTGAGGACGTCGCCGTCGAGCGATGCCTCGAGCGGCACGAGTGCCTCGGTGAACGTGGCCGGGTCGACCAGGCGCTGGCCGTTGGCGTGGCGGCACTCGGTGCAGGCGCACACATGGCGCAGCCACAGCAGTGGCAGGGGCTGGGCGACCAACGGGTGCTGGACGTGGAGCTGGCGGTGGGTGAGGTCGATGACCGGTGCGCTCGCCATGAGCGGCACGCTAGTCAGCGGGCGGGCGGCCGCGCAGGTAGACGAACCAGTAGGTGAGGCCCACCAGCACCCCGCCGCCGATCACGTTGCCGAGTGTGACGGGCAGCAGGTTGTTGAACACGGCGTCGCCCCAGGTGAGCGAACCGTCGCTGCCGGCCACGTGGTGCTGCACGAACATGCCGAGCGGCAGGAAGTACATGTTGGCGATGCTGTGCTCGAAGCCGCAGGCGACGAACGCAGTGATGGGGAACATCACAGCCAGGATGCGGTCGGTGGTGGAGCGGGCCGAGAAGCTGAGCCACACAGCGAGGCAGACGAGCAAGTTGGCGAGGATGCCCAGCACGACGGCGGGCCACACGTCGAGGCTCGCCTTGGTGGTGGCGATGGCCAGCGCCCGCTCGCCCACGGCCCCACCTCCCTGGCGGTACTGACCCGACCAGAACACGAGGGCCGCCACACCCACGGCACCCACCAGGTTGGCCACGTAGACGACGCCCCAGTTGCGCAGCACTGCACCGACGCGCACCCGCCGGCTGACGGCCGCCATCACGATGAGCATGTTGCCCGTGAACAGTTCGGCGCCGCCCACCACCACCAGCACCAGTCCGAGCGAGAACGTGATGCCGCCGAGCAGACGAGCGATGCCCGGTGCCAGGCCGTCGCCGGCGGTGACGGCCGTGGAGAACGCAGCGCCGAGGCCGATGAAGGCGCCGCCGAGCACACCGAGCACGGCGAGGCGGGCGAGAGGC
This sequence comes from Acidimicrobiaceae bacterium, assembly GCA_040383925.1. GTDB lineage: Bacteria > Actinomycetota > Acidimicrobiia > Acidimicrobiales > Ilumatobacteraceae > VFMC01. Next base: position 4,245 of record JBEICS010000167.1, read on the forward strand.
ATGGAGGCCTTGGTCACGCCGATGTCTTCGGCGCGGCGGGCCATGTCGGCGGGGAGAAGAGAATCGACGTCGTTCATGAGGTCCCGTACTGGTGGTGGTTCGCCGAGCAGTGTGCGGACGCGACACCGGCCGGGCCAGGGTCGAACGACCCGGCCCGGCCGGTGGTAGCCGGAACGGGAGTGGATCAGTCGTTGTCGGAAGCGATGAGCCGGCCGTACACGAGGCCGGCCAGCACGGCGCCCACGATGGGGGCCAGGATGAACACCCATACCTGCCCGAGGGCGTCGCCACCCTCGAAGATCGCCGGGGCGATCGAGCGGGCGGGGTTCACCGACGTGTTGCTGATCGGGATGCTGATGAGGTGGATGAGCGTAAGAGCCAGGCCGATGGCCAGGCCACCCATCGCCGGCGACGCCTTCTTGTGGGTGGCGCCGAGGATGATGATGAGGAACATGAAGGTGAGCACGATCTCGGCGATGATGACGGCGCCGAGGCTGTAGAGGCCGCGGTCGTCTCCGTAGCCGTTCGAGGCGAGGCTGCCCCACTTGCGCTCCCAGCCTGCGTTGCCGTTGACGATGGCCCAGATGGCGGCGATGGCGATGATGCCACCGACGATCTGCGCCACGATGTAGGCGCCGGCGTCTTTCGGGTTGAAGCGCTTCGCCGCCACGAGGCCCAGCGTGACCGCCGGGTTGAAGTGGCCGCCCGACACGTGGCCGAGGGCGTACGCGCCGGTGACGACGGTGAGGCCGAAGGCGAGCGAGACGCCGGTGAGGCCGACCCCGCTGCTCCAGCCGTCGGCGTCAGTCGTGCCCCGCGTGATGATGGCGAAGACCGCGGTACCGCAGCCGCCGAGCACGAGCCAGAACGTGCCGATCAGCTCAGCGACCAGGCGCCGAGACATTCCTTGTTCCATGGGAACCTCCTTGTGGATGCACGGCCCCCGACCCCCGGTCTGCAGCCGGCGACATGCGTCGCGGCGCGAACGTTACCGATGGTGGGTGTGGCGGTGGGGGATATCGCCTGCTCGTACGTCGAAACCGTTGCATCTCCTAGGCGCGACCCGGACTGTCGATCGGGTGACGTCGGCCGGCTGGCCCCGTTCCGGAGCCGCCACTCCGGGCGGGCCCGCCGGCCGTCGCATGCACCGGAACGATGGGTGGGCGAACATCTGGCAGCCCGGCTGTCAGATGATACGGTCGCCCGATGAAGATCACCC
>JBEICS010000168.1:0-5442 GCA_040383925.1 Acidimicrobiaceae bacterium
CTGATGGCTGTGCACCTGGTCACCGGCGACGACGAGATGCTGCTCGCGAACGGCGTGCTCGACCTCGTCCACGCGCTGGTGGGCGACAACGACCGCACGCTGATGGTCGACGAGTTCGACGGCACCGAGTACCTGCTGCGCGATGTGGTCGACGCAGCGCTCACTCCACCGCTGTTCACCGACCGGCGGGTCGTGGTGGCCCGTGGCCTCGGCCGTTTCGGCGCCGACGACGTGGCCTCACTGGTGGCCTACCTGGCCGATCCGCAGCCCGAGACCGACCTGGTGCTCGGCGCCGGCGGTGGTCGGCTGCCGAAGGCGCTCACCGACGCGTTGAAGCAGTGCGGCGCGAACGTCGTCGAGACGGCGCCGCCCTCGAAGGCGAAGGATCGCCAGGGGTGGATCGCCGAGCAGTTCCAGGCGGCGCACCTGCACCTCGACGCCGGGGCGATGGCGCTGGTGGCCGGATGGATGGGGGAGGACGCGGGCCGACTTCCCAGCGTGATCGACACCCTCGTCAGCACCTACGGCACCAGCGGACGGCTGGGTCGCGACGAGGTGGCGCCGTTCCTGGGTGAGGCGGGCGATGTGCCGCCGTGGGATCTCACCGATGCCATCGACCGGGGCGAGACCATGGTGGCGCTCACCTTGCTGCATCGCATGATCGACTCCGGCGGTCGGCATCCCCTTGCGGTGATGTCGATCCTGCACGGGCACTACTCGAAGTTGCTGAAGCTCGACGGAGCCGAGGCGCGCGACGAGGCCAGTGCCGCTGCAGCGATGGGCATCAAGCCGGGCTTCCCGGCGCGCAAGGCGCTCGACCAGTACCGCCGGCTCGGCAGCGGTGGGGTGGTGCGCGCGATCGGCCTGTTGGCCCAGGCCGACCTCGACCTGCGTGGTGCGAAGGACTGGCCCGATTCGCTGGTGATGGAAGTGCTCGTCGCCCGGCTCACCAAACTCGTCGCCGGCCGCCGCTGACCGGACGCGTCACGGCCCGGGCACCGGGCCCGGGCCGTGATCGGCGATTCGGTTGTGTCGCTCGGCTCAGCCGGCGGCGTTGACCTGCTTCATCAGGCGGCTCTTGCGGCGGGCGGCCTGGTTGGGGTGGATGATGCCCTTGGCGGCGGCCATGTCGAGGCGCTTCACGGCCAGGCGCACGGCCTCGCCGTTGTCGTCGGCGCCGATCGACTTGGTGGCGGTCTTGACGCGGGTCTTCAACTCGCTCTTGACGGCCTTGTTGCGTGCAGCAGCCTTCGCGTTGGTGAGGTTGCGCTTCTTCTGGCTCTTGATGTTTGCCACGCTGGGAATCTCCTGACGATCACTGTTCGCGCCCGACCCCGGTGGGCGCAGAGCGACGCCCGATACTACCAGCGGCCGGTAGAGTCACCACACCCCCGAGCGCTCGAAGCAGCATGGACCTCGCCCGCATCCGCAACTTCTCGATCATCGCGCACATCGATCACGGCAAGTCGACCCTGTCCGACCGCATCCTCGAGATGACGGGCGCAGTCGATGCCCGCGAGATGCGCGCCCAGTACCTCGACTCGATGGACCTCGAGCGCGAGCGTGGCATCACCATCAAGGCCCAGAACGTGCGGGTCGAGTGGAAGGGCCACACCCTGCACCTCATCGACACGCCCGGCCACGTCGACTTCGGCTACGAGGTCAGCCGGTCGCTGGCCGCGTGCGAGGGCGTGGTGCTGGTGGTCGACGCGGCCCAGGGCATCGAGGCCCAGACCCTGGCCAACTGCTATCTGGCGCTCGAGCACGACCTCGAGATCGTCGCCGCGCTGAACAAGATCGACCTGCCCGCCGCCGAACCCGATCGCTACGCCGCCGAGATCGAGCAAGTGCTCGGCATCCCCGCCGACCAGATCCTGCGTATCTCGGCCAAGACCGGCGTGGGTGTCGACGCACTGCTCGACGCCGTGTGCGAGCGCATCCCGGCCCCGAAGGGCGACCCCGATGCGCCGTTGCAGGCGCTCATCTTCGACAGCCAGTTCGACCAGTACCGCGGAGTGGTCAGTTCCATCCGCGTGATGAACGGCCGGATGACCAACGGCAGCCGCCTGAAGTTCATGCAGACCGGGGCGTTGCACGACATCATCGAGATCGGCGCCCGCCGTCCGGCGCCCACGCCGCTGCCCGAACTGGGCCCCGGTGAAGTGGGCTACCTCATCGCCGGCATCAAGGACGTGGCCGAGGCCCGCTCGGGCGAAACGGTCACCACGGCCGCCCATGGCGCCACCGAGGCGCTGCCCGGGTACCGCGACCCGAAGCCGATGGTGTTCTGCGGGTTGTACCCCATCGACGGCGACGACTTCGAGAATCTGCGCGAGAGCCTGCAGAAGTTGAAGCTGAATGACGCCTCGGTCACCTACGAACCCGAGTCGTCGGGCGCGCTCGGGTTCGGGTTCCGCTGCGGCTTCCTCGGCCTGCTGCACATGGAGATCGTGAAAGAGCGTCTCGAGCGCGAGTTCAACCTGGCGCTCATCGCCACCGCCCCCAGCGTCGAGTACCGGGTGCACAAGACCAACGGCGAGATCGACCTGGTCGACAACCCGGCCGACCTGCCGATGCCGCAGTCCATCGACTACATCGAAGAGCCGTACTTCCGGGTCAGCATCATCACACCCAAGGAGTACACCGGCACGCTCATGGACCTGTGCCAGACCCGGCGCGGCGACATGACCAAGCTCGAGTACCTGTCGCCCGAGCGCGTCGAACTGCACTACAAGATCCCGCTTGCCGAGGTGGTGGTCGACTTCTTCGACCAGATGAAGAGCCGCACCCAGGGCTACGCCAGCCTCGACTACGAGCTGAGTGGCTACGAGCGCAGCAACCTGGTGAAGGTCGACCTGCTGCTGAACAGCATCCCGGCCGACGCGTTCAGCACCATCGTCCACCGCGACAAGGCCTTCGCCTACGGCAGCCGCATGTGCGAGAAGCTGAAAGAGCTCATCCCGCGCCAGATGTTCGACGTGCCCATCCAGGCCGCCATCGGTGGCAAGGTCATCGCCCGCGAGACGGTGAAGGCGAAGCGCAAGGACGTGCTCGCGAAGTGCTACGGCGGCGACATCTCGCGTAAGCGCAAGCTGCTCGAGAAGCAGAAAGAGGGCAAGAAGAAGATGAAGTCGATCGGGCGCGTGGAAGTGCCCGGCGACGTGTTCATCTCTGCCCTCAAACTCGATGACTGAGTCCTCCTCGCGGGCGTTGCTAATGTCGCCCTCGACCAAGGGGGAAGTGATGGCAAGTCCGCAGGCAGACGTGTTCCACGCCATGGTGCGTGCGTATCGTGAGGCAGCGCTCGGCGGGGGCGGCGCGGCCACGCCGACGATCGACGAGATGCGCGCCGGGTCGGAAGCCACGCTGGAACAGGTCGGTGTGATGCCCGAGGGCGTCACGATCACCGATGTCACCGTGGCCAACGACCGGGCGGCCATCTGGATCGATGGGCCGGGTGCGGTCACCGATGCAGTGGTGCTGTTCCTGCACGGGGGCGGCTACATCATGAACTCGATCCGCAGCCACGCCAAGTTGGCGGCCGGTATCGGCGTAGCGGCCGGGTGCAGGGTGTTGTCGCTCGACTACCGCATGGCTCCTGAGAACCCGTTCCCAGCAGCGGTCGATGATGCGCTGGCGGCCTATCGGTGGTTGCTCGACCAGGGGTTCTCGGCATCGCGCATCGCCATCGCCGGCGACTCGGCCGGTGGCGGACTCACCGTGGCAACGGCGCTCGCGGCCCGCGAGGCGGGTCTGGCCCAGCCCGCCGCGCTCGTGACGATGTCGCCCTGGACCGACCTCGAAGGTGTCGGCGCCACGATGACCACCCATGCCGAACTCGACTTGATGATCGACGGCACGTCGATGGTGACCGTTGCGTTGATGTACGTGGCTGGTGCCGATGTGCGCAACCCGCTGATCGCGCCGATCTACGGCGATCTGACGGGTCTCGCGCCGCTCTACATCCAGGTGGGTGGGCACGAGGTGCTCCTCGACGACTCGACGCGTCTGGCGGTGCGCGCGGCACACCACGGCGTCGATGTGCGGCTCGATGTGTTCCCCGAGATGCAGCACGTCTTCCAGAGCGCGCTGGGGATGCTGCCCGAGAGCGACGACGCCATTCGTCGCATCGGCAACTACCTCGGCGAGCACCTGGGTATCTCGAGCTGACGGTTTCCCGACCGCGGGGCTGCGCCCCGGAACGGGTAGACATGCGGGTTCATGGCTGAGTCGCGGATGTTCCGGTCGTTGCGGCACCGCAACGCACGGCTGTTCTTCGTCGGCCTGATCGTCAGCAACATCGGCACCTGGATCCAGTCGACGGCGATGTCGATCGTCGTCTACCGGCTCACCGGCCGTGGCACCGACGTGGGTATCAACCTGCTCTGCCAGTTCCTGCCGATGCTGCTGCTCGGTGCATGGGCCGGGGCGGTGGCCGACCGGGTGAGCAAGCGCAAGATGGCGCTGGTCACCCAGACCGGCATGGGGTTGCAGGCGGTGCTGCTGGGGGTGCTCGAGCTGACCGGGCACATGTCGCTGGCGGTCATCTACGTGCTGTCGTTCGTGCTCGGTGTGCTCGCTGCGCTCGACAACCCGGCCCGCCGCGGCCTGGTGGTGGAACTGGTCGAACGCGACGAGATCACCAACGTGCTGGCTCTCAACACGGCAGTCATGACGGGTTCGCGCATCTTCGGCCCGGCGCTCGCTGCAGCGCTGGTGGGGCCGCTCGGGCCGGGCTGGCTGTTCGTCATCAACGGTGTGTCGTTCCTTGCCATCGTGTTCCCCATCCTGGCGATGGACGGATCCGCCTTGCACCGTGCACCGCCCGCTCCACGAGGTGGCAAGCCCGTGCGCGAGGCGCTGTCGTTCATCCGTCGCGACCACACGCTGTTCGTGCTGTTCTGCGTCTTCACCGTGGTGGGCACCTTCGCGTTCAACTACTCGGTGTCGCTGCTGAAGATCGCCGACGTGCGCTTCGGCGACGAGCGGCTGTTCGGCTGGCTGCTGGCGGTCACCAGCATCGGCAGCGTGGTCGGTTCGCTGTACACGGCCGGACGTGGCACGGTGGGGATGCGGTACTTCTTCACCTCGGCGCTGCTGCTGGGCGCGAGCGGTATCGCCGTTGCCTGGTCGCCGTCCATCTGGCTGGCGTACGTGGCCTCGCTGCCCCTCGGCGCGGGAGGCGCGGCGATGATCGCTGCGTTGAACGGCATCACTCAGATGGAGTCGCCGCCCGACATGCGTGGCCGCCTGCTCGCACTGGGCGCAGTGGCGTTCCTCGGCACCACGCCCATCGGTGCACCGATCACCGGGTGGGTGGCCGACCGGGTGAGCGCCGAGTGGAGCCTCGCCTACGGCAGCGTCATCACCCTGGTGTGCGTCGCCGGAGGGGTTGCCTGGTACCGGGCGTCAGTCGGCGGTGATGTTCCAGCCGGTCAGCAC
>JBEICS010000169.1:0-5387 GCA_040383925.1 Acidimicrobiaceae bacterium
CTCGGGTTGAATGCAGATGAACGAGCTGTAGTCGCCCGCGCACCCCGACACCAGGCCGGGCGGGATGGCGAACATCACGCAGTTGTCGACCTCGGCGGGTGTCAGGTCCGGGTGGCCGCGCTCGCTGCGGGGCAGATCGGGCGAGAAGCCCGCGTGATAGCCGAAATAGGCGTCGCCGGGTTCGTAGTGCCTGCACAGCCGGGTGGGGTTCACCGGGTGCAGCGTGGTTCGGTGCAGCGGGGTGAGGTGGTAGCCCTCCATGAAGTTCTCGACGAAGCACTTCCAGTTGGTGGGCCACACCTCGTCGGCCACGAAGCGGGTGGTCATCTGCTCGAGGTGGTAGTTACCGACGAGCGTCTCGAGCCCGGCGAGCCGCGGCGCAAGAGGTGCCGGCTGATCGGCCAACGACACGAACAGGAACCCGAGCCACTCCTCGCAGGCCACTTCCGGCAGACGGCAGGCGGCAGCGTCGAACGTCGTGTGCTCGTCGAGGCGCGGGGCACGGGCGAGCGCCCCGTCGAGACCGTACGACCAGTGGTGGTAGGGGCACAGCAGATGCGACCCCTGGGTGCGCTCGGCGACGATGATCGCTCCACGGTGGCGGCACACGTTCGAGAGCACGCGCACCTGTCCGTCGTCGCCACGCACGGCGACCAGCGGCTCGTCGCAGAGCTGGAACGGCATGGTGTCGCCGACCTGGGCGATCTCGTCGCTCCGGCCGATGCACACCCATTCCTGGCCGAACAGCGCCGTACGCTCGACCGCCATGACGTCGGTATCGGTGTAGACCTCGTGCGGCAGTGTCCAGGCGTCGTCGTAGCCCTGCTGTTCGGCAACCATGAGCGCCCGCCTCACCGCAGCCAGCGCTGCCGAGGGCTGTGCAGCGGTCATGGCGCAGTGCGGCCGTAGAAGCCGAGGTTCTCGCTGTCGGTGAACACCACACCGGGCCGGTCGTAGAACGAGAACACGGCGATCATCCGCTCGAGCGACCCCTCGACGGTGGTGACCCGGTGGGCGGTGTTCTTGCCGAAGAACACGTTGAGTGCTCCGGGCTGCACTGCACAGCGGATGACGTCGGGGTCGGTGCCCGCGACGACGTGGGCCACACCCTCGTAGTTGGGATCGGTGTCGGTGCGCAGCTCGCGGCGGTACTCGAAGATGCCGTCTTCCTCGGCGGCCTGCAGCAGCAGCGTGGTGGTGAACACCGATCGGTCGAAGTGCCAGTTCAGCGCCTCGCCGGGGCGATAGCTGAGCACGTTCACGCGAGCCAGGGTGTCGTCCATGAGGTGCAGCTCGTCCATTCCCACGGTGGCGGCGATGAACTGGCGGAACGGCTCCCACTCGTACAGGTCGGTGAGCGCCGTGTCGCGGAGTTGGTCGGCGCACAGGGTGTGGTTCACGGTGAGGATGCGGTGCAGGGCCGGATGGTCGGCCGCCAGACCCTCGACGTGGTCGAGGAAGTAGATGTTGTGCATCCGCCGCTGCTCCCACGACTCGGTCGCCATCCGTGGCAGCAGGCGTGCAGTGATGTCGGCCAGCACATCGGCTCGCAGGAAGCCCGGCAGTTCGAACATGCCCCGGTCGACCAGCTCGGCGCGACACCGTTCGACGAGTGCGATCCAGTCATCCGACCCGACTCGATCGAGCGGATAGGACTCGAGATCGACGACCGACGCAAGGGCGCTGTGCATGCGTGGATGGTACTGTCTGCGGCGGGGCACGACAGGAGTTTCATCGCAACTGGGGTTGCTCTGAACCAACACATCAGGTGTGTGCAATACTGCACCGACCAACGACCTCTGGGGGGATCATGAACAGCAAGGACCATGCCCGTATCGACGGCATCCGCCGCACACAGGGCGACGTCGCCAATCACGTGATCGACGAATTCGTGGCCGGCCGCCTGTCGCGGCGTGGCTTCATCCGTCGGGGCACGGTCGTCGGGCTCTCGCTGCCCGCGATCGGCGCCGTCATCGCTGCCTGCGGCGACGACAAGGAGTCGTCGTCCACCACGGCCGCCGCTGGCGGGACCGAGACCACGGCAGGCGGTGGCGCCACCGAGACCACGGCCGCTCCGGTCGAGACCAGCGCCCCCGCTGCCCAGGGCGGCACCCTCCGTATCGCCGGCATCGCGCCGTCGGCTGCGTCGGCAACGCTCGACCCGGTGCTCGTCAACGACGGTGGCGGCCTCATCCTGCTCAGCCAGGTGGGCCAGTTCCTCACCCTGTCGAACCCCGACCTCACGCTCAGCCCCTCGATCGCCAAGGAGTGGTCGGCCAACGCCGATGCCACCGAGTGGACCTTCACGATCGACCCGGCCGCGAAGTTCAGCGATGGTTCGCCCGTCACTGCCGCCGACGTCGTGGCCACCATCGAGCGCCTGGTCGACCCGGCCAACAACTCGAACTCGCTGTCGGCGTTCAGCACCGGCAAGCTGTCGCCCGGCGGCACCAAGGCCGTCGACGACGCCACCGTGGTGTTCACCCTGAACGGGCCGTTCGCCAACTTCCCGTACATCGTGTCGAGCGACAACTACAACGCGGTCATCCTGCCCGCCTCGGTCACCGACACCACCAACTTCGCCGCCGACGTGGCCGCCGGCAAGATCGCCACCACGGGCCCGTGGACCATCAAGTCGTTCGACGCCACCTCGGGTGTCGTGTACGTGCCGAACCCCAACTACTGGGGCAAGCCGATGAGCCTCGGTGGCCTCGAGGTCACGTTCTTCAGCGACCAGGCGGCCACCGTTGCTGCATTCCAGTCCGACGAGATCGACGCCATCCCGCAGTTCAACTACGCCGGCGCAGAGTCGTTGTTCGACAACCCCGACTACACGATCTCCGAGATCCCCTCGGCCAACCACCGCCAGATCCACATGCGGTGCTCGGAGGGCCCCTTCGCCGACAAGCGCATCCGCCAGGCCATGGCGCTCGCCACCGACCGCAAGGCCATCATCGAGGCCATCTTCGGTGGTCGCGCCGCCGCTGCGTACGACTCGCCGCTGTTCGGGATGTACCCGTCGGCCGGCAACGTGCCCGAGACGCCGTACGACGTCGAGAAGGCCAAGCAGCTCGTCGCCGATGCCGGTGGTGGTTTTGACGCCACGCTCTACGGCATCAACTACTTCGAGGCCCCCGACCTGGCCGTCATCCTGCAGAACGCCGCCAAGGAGATCGGGATCAACCTCACGATCGAGTTGCGCGACGACTACTACGACAAGAACTGGGTGCGCACCTACGACCCCAGCGTGCCGGGCGCCGACATCGGCATCACCGACTACGGCCACCGCGGTGTGCCCGACGTGTACCTGAACGCTGCGCTGAAGAGCTTCAAGAGCGTGGAGGACGGTGCGGGTGTGTGGAACGCAGCCGAATTCGCGAACGCCGACTTCGACGCAGCGGTCGACGAGTACTCGTCGACCCCCGACCTGCAGGGCCAGAAGGCCGCCGGTGAGAAGATCACCGGCATCCTGCAGGACGAGGTGCCGATGCTCATCCCGTTCGCGCTCAACTTCATCTCGGTCACCACGGCCAATGTGTCGGGGGCCGTCGCCACGGGTATGGGGCACTACTTCACCGACAGCGCCGTCATCTCCTGACGGCGTCGGTCGCCACCATCAGAACCTGACCACCAGCGATGGCCCGCTTCGTCCTCCGTCGGCTCGGCCTGGCACTCATCACGCTGTTCCTCCTCAGCGTGGTGGTGTTCACCATTGCCGCGGTGCCGCCCGGCAGCGTCGGGCGGGCCATCCTCGGTCCTTTCGCCGACCAGCAGTCCGTCGACAACCTCAACCGCGAGTTGGGGGTCGACGGGCCGCTGGTCGGCCGCTATATCCGGTGGTTCACGAATGCGCTGCAGGGCGACTTCGGGAACTCCTACAAGTTCAAAGCACCCGTGATGGACTTCGTGCCGAAGGCACTGTGGTCGTCGCTGAAGTTGGCGGCGATGACGTTCCTCATCGTCGTGCCGTTGGGCATCGTGGGTGGCACCCTTGCCGCGCTGCGCAAGGGCAAGGCGGTCGATCGGGTCATCACGGTTGCCGGCCTCAGCCTGGCCGTCACCCCCGAGTTCGTCGTCGGCATCGTGCTGATCATCGTGTTCGCGGTGAAGCTCGGCTGGTTGCCGTCGGGCGGTTCCGCGAAGGGTTCGCTCTGGGAGCAGGTGCAGGTGCTCATCCTTCCGGCGCTCACGCTCACCGCCATCTTGTTCGGCTATCTGTCGCGCATGGCCCGGGCCGGCACCATCGAGGCGCTCTCGGCCGACTACACCCGCACCGCCATCTTGAAGGGCCTACCACGGCGCACCGTGCTGCGTAGGCACGTGCTGCGCAACTCGCTCGTACCCACCATCGCGGTCATCGCTGTGCAGGTCAGTTACCTGCTCGGTGGTCTGCTGGTCACCGAGACCCTCTTCAACTACCGCGGTCTCGGCTTACTCGTCTTCGACGCCGCCGGCGACCGCGACATCCCCATGCTGATGGGTTCGGTCTTCATCGTCGGTGCCATCGCGATGTTCCTGAACTTCATTGCCGACGTGCTCATCGCCTGGCTCAACCCTCGCGTCCGACTGGGGAACAAGCAATGACCATGCCCGCCGAACTCGAGCCGACGGCCGCTGCCCCGACCGGCTACACCACCAAGGCGGTGCGCCAGGAGTTGCGTCGCCAGCTGTTCCGGTCGAAGACCTTCATCGTCGGTTCGCTCATCGTGCTGTTCTGGGTGGTCTGCTCGATCATTCCGTCGGTCATCGCCACCCACGACCCGTCGAAGCAGGATCCGCTCAGCAAGTGGATCCACCCGTTCTTCAAGGAAGGTCACTGGCTCGGAACCGACCGCTTCGGTCGCGACGTGTTCAGCCGAGCCATCTACGGCGCCCGCGAGATCATGATCGTCGCACCCGCCGCGGTCGTCCTCGGTACGGTCATCGGTGTGGTGCTCGGTCTGCTGATGGGCTACTTCCGTGGCCCGCTCGACGATGCCATCAGCCGACTGATCGAGGCCCTGATGAGCCTGCCGCTCATCTTGGTGGCACTGCTCGCCCTCACCGCCCTCAGCAGCGGTCGAGGCACCATCATCCTGCTCATCGGCATCCTGTTCGGCCCCATCATCGCCCGCACCGTGCGAGCCGCAGTGCTGGCCGAACGCAACCTCGACTACGTGCGCGCCGCGGAACTTCGCGGCGAGCGCAGCAGCTACATCATGTTCGTCGAGATCCTGCCGAACGTGATGGGCCCCATCATCGTGGAGTTCACCGTGCGCCTCGGCTACGCCGTGTTCACCATGGCGGGTCTCGCCTTCATCGGCTTCGGTACCCAGCCCGGCTCGCCCGACTGGGGCCGCACCATCTTCGAAGAACGCGCCGGCCTGCTGAGCAGCGCCTGGTGGCCA
>JBEICS010000170.1:0-5386 GCA_040383925.1 Acidimicrobiaceae bacterium
GCCAAGCAGCCCGCGAAGTTGCAGCAGTACATCGACACCAACGGCCTGTGGCCGGGTGTCGGCGGGTACATCCGTGGCTACTGGAAGTGGTTGACGGGCTTCGTCACCGGGAACTGGCAGCCCAGTATCAAGGGCAGCCGACCGGTGTGGCCGAACCTGAAAGACGCCCTCATCAACACCATCCGACTGGGTGCTGTTGCCTTCACCGTCAGCATCGTCGTCGGCCTCACGCTCGGCGTGTTCGCCGCTCTGAAGCCGGGCAAACTGCGCGACGGTGTCATCAACACCGGCGCCGTCGTCGGCTTCTCCATCCAGCCGTTCGTCAGCGCCGTGCTGCTGCAGCTGTTCTTCGCTGTGCAGTGGTCGCGGTGGTTCGGCGAGCCGCTGTTCCCCACCTCGGGCATCTACCCGCCCGGGCACCAGGGATTCGATCTCTATCTCCTGCTGAAGTACATGGTGCTGCCGGTCACCGTGGTGGCCATCCAGGGCATCGCCATCTACACCCGCTACATGCGCGCCTCGCTGCTCGAGGTGCTGAACAGCGACTACCTGCGCACCGCGCGCTCCAAGGGCATCAGCGAACGCCGCGTGCTGGTGAAGCACGCGCTGCGCAACGCGCTCATCCCCATCGTCACCCTGGCCGCGCTCGACATCGGCGCCATCGTCGGTGGCCTCATCATCTCCGAGGGTGTGTTCGACTACCCGGGCATGGGCAGTTTCTTCCTCACCGCCCAGGCCAATGGCGACTTCCCTGAGTTGATGCCGTGGATGGTGGTCATCACCACCTCGGTGTTGTTGTTCAACCTCCTTGCCGACGTCCTGTACGCCAAGCTCGACCCGAGGATTCGCCTTGACTGATCTCCAGCACTCCGCTGCGGCCGCAGCAGTCGACGCCAACGACTCGATCGGCATCACCGCTGTCACCATCTCGCCCCGCAAGATGGCGATGAAGCGCTATCTCCACCACCGCGGTGCACTCATCGCCACCATCGTGCTCGCAGTCATCGTCGTCTTCGTGGCGTTGGCGCCCATCACGGCCAGGTACGGCGTGAACGAATCGATCTTCGTTGCCGAGGCCGGCAAGCCGAACCAGAACCTGCCACCGAGTTCGCTCGCCTGGTTCGGCACCGACGCGAACGGGCGCGATCTGTACAGCCGCATGATCTACGGCGCGAGGGTGTCGCTGTTGATCGGCTTGTTCACCGGTGTCATCTCGGTGTTCATCGGCACCATCATCGGGGCCATGGCCGGCCTGAAGGGTGGGCGGTTCGACGACCTGGTGATGCGCGCGATCGACATCATGCTGTCGCTGCCCTTCTTGGTGTCGCTCATCATCGTTCGCCAGATGCTGGCCAACCTGTCGTGGTTCACCTCGATCGTCGGCGAGGCGAGCTCGATCCGGTTCCTCATCGTCTTCCTGGCATTCCTGGGGTGGATGGGTGTCGCCCGGCTCGTTCGCGGGCAGGTGAAGCAGCTGAAAGAGCGCGAGTTCATCGAGGCTGCCAAGGCCCTCGGTGCCTCGACCCCTCGAATCCTGTTCCGGCACCTGCTTCCCAACGCGGTGGGGCAGTTGATGGTGGCGCTGAGTTTTGCTGTCGTAGGGGCCATCACCGCCGAGGCGACGCTGAGTTTCTTCGGCTACGGGCCCGACCCGGGGTCGGGGCAGACCTCGCTCGGACTGCTCATCCGAGATTCGAAGAAGGCCGCTCCCGCAGGATGGTGGTGGCTGGTGGTGTACCCGGGGGTGCTGCTGATCATCATCTCGCTGTGCATCAACTTCATCGGCGACGGTATGCGCGACGCGGTCGACCCGAAGATGCAGGCAGGTTCGTGATGAATGCTGCAGCCACGTTGTCGCTGCGCGATCTGCGCGTGACGTTCAAGACGCTGCTCGGCGAGGTGCAGGCCGTCCGCGGTGTCAGCCTCGACGTCGCCCCCGGTGAACTGCTCGGCGTGGTGGGCGAGTCGGGGTCGGGCAAGTCGGTCTCGTTCCTCGCCATCATGGGCCTGTTGCCGAAGTCGGCGCAGATCACCGGGTCGGCCACCGTGGCCGGCACCGAGTTGATCGGTGCCGATGTGAAGACGTTGCGCCGGGTGCGCGGCTCCGATGTCGCGATGATCTTCCAGGACCCGTTGTCGGCGCTGAACCCGGTGCACCGCATCGGGCCGCAGATCGTCGAGATGATCACCTCGCACCAGAAGGTCAGCAAGGACGAGGCGCGCACGCGAGCCGTCGAACTGCTCGATCTGGTGGGCATCCCGCAGCCGCAAGACCGCTTCCGACAGTACGCGCACGAGTTCTCCGGCGGTATGCGTCAGCGTGTGATGATCGCCATGGCCATCGCCAACGATCCGAAGGTGCTCATCGCCGACGAGCCCACCACGGCGCTCGACGTCACGGTGCAGGCACAGATCCTCGAAGTGATCGAGCGCATCCGTCGCGACCTCGGCACCGCCGTGGTGCTCATCACGCACGACCTCGGGGTCATCGCCCGTGTGGCCGACCGCGTGCAGGTGATGTACGCCGGTCGTGCCGTCGAGCGTGGGGCCGTCGAGCCGATCTTTGCCCACCCCACCCATCCCTACACGCAGGGTCTGCTGTCCTCGTTGCCGGGCGCGGGGACCGATCGCCTCAACCCCATTCCGGGTGCGCCGCCCAACATGCTCGCCCCGCCGTCGGGCTGTGCGTTCCGGCCGCGCTGTGTCCATGCCACGGCGCGTTGCGCCGGCGACCTTCCCGAGTTGCGCGCGTTCGGCGCCGGCGAGACCGCGTGTGTTCGTGCCGAGGAACTGGAGGCCGCGCAATGAGCGTTCCCGTGCTCGAGGTGAACGACCTCGTCAAGGACTTCACCATCAAGTCGACCCGTGGCCTGCGCAGTGTGCGCAAGACCGTGCAGGCCGTCAGCGGTGTCAGCCTCACCATCGGCACCGGCCAGACCGTGGGTCTGGTGGGCGAGAGCGGTTCGGGCAAGACCACGGTGGGCCGCTGTGTGCTGCGGCTCATCGAACCCACTGCCGGGTCGGTGCGCTTCAAGGGCACCGAACTGATCGGCATGGACGCGAAGGAACTGCGGGGCCTGCGCGGCGAGATGCAGATCGTCTTCCAGGATCCGTATGCATCGCTCGACCCGAAGATGACGGTCGGCTCGCTGGTCGCCGAACCGCTGGTCATCCAGAAGCGGCCTGGCAACCATCAGGACCGGGTGGTGGAACTGCTCGAACTGGTCGGCCTCGCCGCCGACCATGCCAAGCGCTTCCCGCACGAGTTCTCCGGTGGCCAGCGCCAGCGCGTGGGCATCGCCCGTGCCCTGGCCCTCAACCCGGCGCTGATCGTGCTCGACGAGCCGGTGTCGGCGCTCGACGTGAGCATCCAGGCCGGTGTGGTGAACCTGCTCGAAGACCTCCAGTCGCAGTTGGGGCTCAGCTACCTGTTCATCGCCCACGACCTGTCGGTGGTACGCCACATCAGCGACGTCGTGGCAGTGATGTACCTCGGCAAGTTGGTGGAGGTGGGCCCGGCGGAAGAGGTGTACAACTCGCCCAGCCACCCGTACACGCAGGCGCTGCTGTCGGCCATCCCCGAGCCCGACCCGATCGTCGAGCGGCAGCGGCAACGCATCTTGCTGCAGGGCGATGTGCCCAGCCCCATCAACCCGCCCAGCGGCTGTCGGTTCCGTACTCGCTGTCCGATCGCCCAGCCGGTGTGCGCCGAGGAAGAGCCTGCACTGGTCGATCGGGGTCAGGGTCATCCCGTCGCCTGCCACTTCGCCCAGGCCGTTCCGGTCACTGTGGCTGCCCGATAGGATCCCGCCCGTGCGCGACTTCATCATGATCCTGATGGTGATCATCAACCTGCTGTCGATGGTGGGGATGATCGGCGGTGTGCTCATGCACAGCGGCCGTGGTGGCGGACTGTCCGACATGCTCGGTGGCGGTGGCATGGCCACGGCACTCGGCTCGGCGGCAGCCGAGCGCAACCTCACCCGTATCACCACGGTGTTCGCGCTGGTGTGGATCGTGACGGTCATCGCACTCGGGTTCCTGTTGGTGCGCTGAGCACCACCGGGTAACCTCTCCATCCCGGCGTTCGCGTCGGACCACGTCGAAGTGGCGAAATAGGCAGACGCGCTAGCTTGAGGGGCTAGTGCCCGTAAGGGCGTGGGGGTTCAAGTCCCCCCTTCGACACCAGTGTCTGGGAGAGTTCCCAGATTTTCACCCCTACCGTCCGGCGTCGAGCACACCGCTCCGCCGGCCGCCAGAAGCAGTCCACTGTCCCTCGTCGCGTCCCTGCGGCACACGCCGACACGGGCTCAAAGGGACACCGCAAGCAGCGCAGGTCCGAGCCCGCTGTGGTCGCCGCTGCGGCGATGCCAACCGCGCAACCAGTGCGCCCCATGGCCGCGGTGCGACGAACCAAACCGCCCGCCCCGGCCAACCTTCACGCCACGCGCCGTACCCCAGCGTTGCCGGTGCGGGTCAACCAGCGTGCCACGGCCCGACACACTCCCGAGGCCGTCTCACCGCTCATCGGGCTCACCATGCCCGCCGAACCCGTCCCGGCCACCGTGGCCGTGGTGCGCCGCCTCGACAACGGCCGCCTCCACGCCCCCGACCTCGTCGACGCCGCCGGATGGGTGGCAGGCCAACATCTCGCCGTCGACGCGTCGCGACCCGACCGGGTCCGGCTGCGCGCCACGATGCGCGACGGAACCGCGATCGGCACACACCGCACCCACACCGACTCGAACCGCCGCATCGTGCTCGTCAGCGGTGTACGCCACCTACTCGGCCTCGACGTCGACAGCAGCGTCGTCGCCTACCTGTGCGCGCCAGGCACCGTCGAGATTGCCGCCACCGCAACGCTCGTCGCCGCGTTTGCTGCACTCGACCGCCCGGTCGTCGCCGACGCCGCCCACCTCGCCACCCGCACCCAGTCCACCGCCTGACCAGACGAGCAACCCGTGCCCACCGATCTCGATGCCATGAAAGCAGCCATCGTCGCCCAGATGCGCGCCGTCGGCCTGACCCCCAGCGACCTCACCGCCCTGTTCGATGACGACGCAATCGCACCGGTCACCGTCGCCAACTTCATCGACACCACCCTGTGGCCAACGCTCACCCCCGGGAACCGCACCACGCTCGGTACCTACCTCGCTGTCATCAAGCACGGCATGCCCGGGCTGTGCAGCTGCGAGTGCGACACGTGCATAGGCCACTTCCGAGGCAACAGCCACTGGACACCGTGCCCATGCCGCACCACCGGCAATTGCACCTGCCGCTACAGCGGCGCAGCGAAAGCCAAGGTGGCCGCCACCTCGTGTGCCGCCACATGCCCCGTCCTCGGCGAGCGGCCATTGCGGTCCATCACCGTCACCGACTGGACCGA
>JBEICS010000171.1:0-5364 GCA_040383925.1 Acidimicrobiaceae bacterium
ACGCACCGTCCCGAATCGGTCGGACATCGGGGCCGATCACCCGTTTCGTGTGGTGCCGCCTCGGGCTGGTCGGCCCACAGTGATGAGTGGGCGCACCGTGCGTCCGCTCATGATGGGAGACGACATGATCGACACCGATGCCATCGGGCCGGTCGACGTGGCAGTGCTGGGGTTCACCGGCGATGCCCGACACGGCCAGGTCGCCGAGGCAATTCTCGAACTCGTCGACGCCGGGATCGTCCGGGTGATCGACCTCGCCTATGTGGCCAAGGACCACGACGGTTCGGTCGTCGTTCTGGAGGTGGTCGACTCGGCGCTGGCCGACGCGCTGGCGCGACTCGACGCCGACCTCGACCTGCTCAACGACGACGACCTGCACGACATCGCAGCCGGGCTCGAGCCGGGCACCGGCGCGTTGGTGGCCGTGTGGGAGAACACCTGGGCCGCTCGGCTCGGCGCCGCAGTGCGCAGCGCAGGCGGACAGGTGATCGACCACGTCCGCATTCCGCGCGACGTGGTGGTGGCGGCGCTCGACGCGCTGCGCGATGCACAGGAGGCACAGCAATGATCAGACGAGGTGGACCCGGACTGCTGGGCATGGCCGCCCGGACGGCCGTCGTGGCAGGCACCGCCACCGCGGTGTCGGGCCGCGTGGCAGCGAACCAGCAGCAGCACGCGATGCAGGCCCAGGCCGCGGCACAGGCGCACGACGAGCAGGTGCGTGCACAGGCGATGGCCGAGATGCAGGCGCAGCAGCAGATGATGCAGTCCACCCCGCCGCCTCCGCCTCCGGCGGCCGCTCCTGCAGTGCCCGCTGGCGACGACACGATGGCGCAACTCCAGCAACTGGCGGCGATGAAGTCGCAGGGGTTGCTCACCGACGCCGAGTTCTCGGCTGCGAAGGCCAAGCTGCTCGGGTTGTGACCTCATCCCGTGACGCGACGAGGGCCGCACCCCGGGGGGTGCGGCCCTCGTCGTTGTCGGAATCGACGGGTACGGCGTGGTCAGCCGATGATCTTGGCCTTCAGCTTGGCGTACTCGTCGGCCGAGATGGCGCCCGAGTCGAGCAGCGACTTGGCGTTGGCCAGCTCGCTGGCGGCGCCACCGGTGCCGGCGGCCTGACGCACGTAGTCGTCGAACGCGGCCTTGGCATCCTGCTGCTCCTTCATCGAACGCTTGGCCATGCCGGCGCCGTTGACGATGACGTAGATGAGCAGGGTGATCAGCGGGATGGCGAAGAGCAGGATGAGCCAGACGGCCTTCATGATGCCGCTCATCTCGTGGTTGCGGAAGATGTCGCCGATGACGCTGAACAGCATCATCAGGTAGGTGATGAAGAAGAAGCTGATGATGATCAGCCAGAGGATGTCGCCGAACGACGTAGCAAGCATGGGTACTCCTAGGTGTGTCGAGATGCATGGGGGCGATCTCGGGATCGTCAAGACAATACTGGGTTTCGCGACATGTCGGCGGGATCACCCGGATCGTGTGAACGGTTCGCGGTCCTCGCTACGGTGCTCGTCATGACCGACGACATCACGCGATACGACGCCGTCGAGGGGTACTGCGGTCGGCTCGGTTACCGGGCGGGCGACGAGGTGACGGTGCACGTGGCGTGTGCCACCGACCGGTTCGACGTCGAGGTGCACCGCTGGGGCGCAACGCGCGAACTGGTGTGGCGGGCCGAGGGCATCCCGGGTGTCGACCACCCGGTGCCCGCCGACGCCGATTCGCACGGTTGCCGGTGGCCCGCTGCCGCACGGTTCGAGGTACCACCCCACTGGCGCAGCGGCTTCTACCACGTCACCCTCACGGCGCACGGTGCGCCCGCCGACCGGGCCGTGGGACATGCCTGCTTCGTAGTTCGTGCCGGTGCGCAGCGGGCCCGCCTGTTGCTGGTCCTGGCGACCAACACCTACAACGCCTACAACTCGTGGGGCGGGCGCAGCCTCTACACCGGGGGGCGCCAGGTGTCGTTCCGCAGACCGTTCGGGCGCGGCCTCATCAGTCGGGCCCACGAAGAGCGCGACGACCGCAAGGCCCGGCCGGCCCGGTGGGGCGAGCAGCCCGATGTCGACGGTGAGATCTATCAGCGATGGCGGTTCGCGAACGGGTACCCGGGCTTCGCCGGATCGACGGGATGGTTCACCTACGAGCGCCGGTTCGCCGAGTGGGCCGAGTCGAACGGCTACGAACTCGACTACGCAGTGTCGAGCGACCTGGCCGACGACCCGGCCGTCACCGACGGCTACGCGCTGGTGCTCGGAGTGGGCCACGACGAGTACTGGTCGGCAGCGCAGCGCGACGCGATCGAGACGTATGTTCGCGCCGGCGGCAACTACGCCAGCCTGTCGGGGAACACGATGTTCTGGCAGGTGCGGCCGGTCGACGACGGTGACCACATGGTGTGCCACAAGTACACAGCCCACCGTGACGACCCCGTGATGGGCACAGCCGACCAGCGCTCGATGAGCGGGATGTGGAGCGACCCGGTGGTCGGGCGGCCCGAGACCGGCTTCCTCGGGGCGGGATCGGTGTGGGGCCTGTACCACCGCTTCGGGCAGGCCACGGCGCGTGCCGCTGGCGCCTTCACGGTCTACCGCGACACGCACTGGCTGTTCGCCGGCACGGGGCTGCGCTACGGCGACCTGCTCGGCGCCCGCGACGGGGTGGTGGGCTACGAGACGGTCGGTTGCAGGCTGAACTTCGACGAGTACCAGTTGCCCATCGCTGCCGGCGGCGACGGCACGCCCGCCGACATCGAGGTGGTGGCGTTCTCGCCCTCGTCGAACCTGGCGGTGGGCGAGTACCCGGCATCGATCGCCGCGCTCGACGACCAGGGCGACATCGAGTTCGTGGCCGAGCGGATGTATGGCCGGATCGACGACGACTCGCTGGCCCGGTGCCGTCACGGCAACGCAGTGATGGTGGTGTGCCGCCCGTTCGGACGAGCGCCGGGCGAGCCACACGACGAGCCACCCTCCGAGATACACGGCGAAGTCGTTACCATCGGCACCACCGACTGGGTGTTCGGCCTCGCCACCGATCCGGCCGTCGCGCAGGTGACCGACAACGTGTTGCGCCGCTACGCGACGAGCTGACCCGTCCAGTCGATCACCAGTCGGTCGCCCGACTGGTGCACGGGGGTCTCGAACGCGGCGCAGGCCATGCGGAACCGGTCGGCCACGATGCGTGCCTCGGTCGGGTCGGCCAGGCGGGTCATGCAGTGGTCGAGCGCGATCGGGATGGCCTCGAGGTGCAGGGGCGTGGGGCCGTCGAAGTGCACGGTGAACAGCAGTCCGAGGTCGTTGCGCAGGCGCGGGTCGACCGCGTAGTCGTCGATGAAGCCGCCGAGGTCGAACAGGATGCGATCGGTCACGCCGTGGAACACATGGGCCGAGTGACCGGCCACGAGCGTGGCCCCGGCGGCGCGGAGTTCGGCGGCGGCGCGGCGCACATGATCCACCGGCTCGGGCTCGAGGTTCGGTCCCCAGTGCGGACTCACCAGCACCACGTCGGCAGGAGCGGCGGCGATGGTCTGGCGCAGCCAGTCGGGCGTGCCGTGGCGGAGATCGGCGAAGGCGACGCCGGGTTCCTCCTCGCCGGCTGCGAACTCGGCCGGGTGATCGGTCACCCCCACCACTGCCACGGTGGTGTCGTTCCGTTCGAACAGCGCAGGCTGGCGCGCCGTGTGCACATCAGGGCCCGCACCCACACAGGTGATGCCGACCCGGTGCAGGTGCTCGATCGTGTCGAGCAGCGCCACCGGCCCGTAGTCGAGGGCGTGGTTGTTCGCCAGCGTCACGCAGTCGACGCCCAGATGGGCGAGGTGGTCGGCTGCTGCCGGGGGAGCGCGGAAGAAAAAGGGTTTGGCGGCGTTCGGCCAGCGCTGCCCGCGGTCGCTGATGGCGCACTCGAGGTTCGCCACCACCAGGTCGGCATCGGCCAGCACCTCCACCACGCCGTCGCTGAACAGCGGCTTCCACGGCTCGCTGCGCAGGCGGTCGCCCACCATCCGGCCGAGCATCGTGTCACCAGCGAGCGCCACTTTCATCGGGCACATCACAGTCGGACCGGGCGATGATGGGTAGGGCCGATCGGGTAGTCACGCGTAACCTGCCGACGTGTTCGATCGCATCCCCCTCGTCGATCTCGCCGCGCTCGATGGAGTCGACCTGGGTGAGCGACTGGTCGACGTGTACGGGGCAATCGGGTTCGGCTACATCGTCGGCCACGGGGTACCTGACGATCTGGTCGCCGAGGTGTTCGAGCAGTCGCGGCGATTTCACGCCCTGCCTGCCGCGATGAAGGAGGCGGTGGAGTTGAACAGCCTGCACCGCGGCTACATCCCCATCGATGCATCCACCGACGTCACCTCCCCGCTCGCCACGGTCACCCGGCCGAACCAGAGCGAGAGCTTCATGATGATGCGCGAGGCCGGGCCCGACGACCCGGCCGTGTTGGCTGGGCACTACCTCGCCGGTCCGAACCAGTGGCCCGACCTACCCGGGTTCCGCGAGGTGCTCGAGGCGTATCACGCCGCCCTCGTGGCGCTGTCGCAGCGCCTCGTCGAGGCCCTCGCTGCAGCCCTCGGCGACACCGATGGTGTGGTGGCCCGGTCGTTCCGGCCGCCCACCACCTGGTTGCGCCTGCTGCGGTACCCGCCCCGGCCACTCGATGCACCCGCCGACCTCTTCGGTTCGGCGCCGCACATCGACTTCGGCGGCATCACCGTGCTCGCCCAGGATGAGCGTGGCGGGCTGCAGGTGGCCACGCCCGACGGACGCTGGGTCGACGCGCCGCCGCTGCCGGGCTCGTTCGTGGTGAACGTGGGCACCATGCTGCACCGGTGGAGCAACGGCCGCCTGCTCGCCACACCGCACCGGGTCATCAACACCTCGGGTGCCGAGCGCTACTCGGTGCCGTTCTTCTACGACCCCGACGTCACCGCGCGCATCGAGCCGATGCCGTGCTGTACCGGGCCCGACCGCCCGGCGATGTTCGAGCCACTGGTGTTCGGTGAATTCGTGCGCCGGGAACTCGAGTCGGGCTATCGGCACCATCAGCCCGACCCGAGTCCCTGACGCGTGGTCTCACGGCCGCAGTCAGCGGCTGGGCAGCGCCTTGCACCTGGTGCCGGTGTTCAGGCAGCTCGCCACCAGTTCGTTCAGGCGGGCGGTGTCCCAGGCAACGAAGGCGTCGGCATGCAGGGTGCTGGCATCACCGCTCGAGAAGGCGACTCCCGACAGGCTGCCGCCCGTGGCCCAGCGCACGTTCAACACGATCTGCGGTACTGCCACCGGGTGTGTCGACGGGCAGGCACCGGCGCTCGAGTAGGCCATGTGCGACCGGTGGTCGGGCGAG
>JBEICS010000172.1:0-5353 GCA_040383925.1 Acidimicrobiaceae bacterium
CGCACCCGGGTGCGGGTGGTTTGCGGCTTGTCGCTGACGATGCTGACCTTCTCGCCGCACAGCGCGTTCACCAAGGTGGACTTGCCGACATTGGGCCGGCCGACGAAGGTGATGAATCCGCTGCGCACGATGCAGCGAGGCTACCCCTCGCCAGTGCCGGTCGTGGGGGTGCCGGTCGTGGGGGTGCTGGTCGCGGGGCCGCTGTCGGCGCTCGGCGTCACGGGCACCGACGTCGTGGTGGGCGTGGGTGCCGTGCTGAGCAGACCGAGGTAGTCGTCGCGCGACACCGACTCGCCCTGCTCGGTGAGGCTGGCGTCGCCGCGGAACACGCGCATCCGCTGCCCGTCGAGGGTGAACACGACCGGCCCCACGCCGGGCCGGTCGGTGAGCGTGAGCACGATCTGGCCGAACACGAGGCGCTGGTCGCTGGGCTCGAGCGAATCGAAGATGCCCGCCGGCAGGTCGACGGTGGCGATACCGGCGCTGCTGGTGACGTTGATGTCGGCGCCCACCGGGAGGGTGGTGCGCAGCCCGGTTCCGAGCCCGCCCGACGGGGGCCCGTCGAGCAGCGCCGCCATCACCTGGCCGAGGGCCGGCTCAGCGGCAAGGGTCTGCACCACGCTGGTGAGCTGGCGGCCGGTGATGAAGTACAGCCGCACCGCCTCGCTGGCGATGGTGGAGGTGGTGGCGAGCGCCGTAGTGGTGGTGGCGTCGACGGTGGTGGTGGGCGCAGTGCTGGTGGTGGGCGTGGTGGTCTGCGCCAGCCCGAACCGATCGTCGTCGGCACCGATCGGTTCGAAGCGGTCGTCGGCGGGCAGGCCGCATGCGGCGACCAGCACTGCGAGCGCTGTCGCGGCCGTGAGGCCGATGAGGCGGTTGCGCATCACAACGCCTCCCCGAAGGTGGCGACGAAGCGGGCTCCGCCGCCTGGCCGGTCTTCCACCCAGGCGTCGCCGCCGTGGGCCTGGGCGTGCTCGGCAACGAGCGCGAGGCCGAGGCCGGTGCCGATCTTGTGGCGGGCAGCGCTGCCGCGCGCGAAGCGTTCGAAGATCCGTGACCGCTCGCCCCGGGCGACCCCCGGCCCCGCATCGTCGACCGTGAGTGCGATGGCCCGGGTGCCGGCTCGGGCGACGCCGACCCGGATCGGCCCACCGCCGTGCTGGTTGGCGTTGTCGAGCAGGTTGGCCAGCACCCGCTCGAAGCGGAGTTTGTCGAGCTGCGCCATGGCCGGCACGTCGGGCGCGATGTCGATGGGTACGTCGGGGAAGCCGTAGCGCTGGTTGATGCGTCCGATCAGATCCGCCACCTGCACCCCCTCGCGGTGCAGTTCGGTGGAGCCCGCGTCGATACGCGACAACTCGAGCAGGTCGACCACCATCTGGTCGAATCGTCGCACCTGGCTGACCACCACGTCGAGCGCCTGCTGGGTGCGGTCGGGGAGATCGGCTCGCCGGGCGTCGAGCACCTCCACAGCGGCCGACAGCGCAGTGATCGGTGTGCGCAGTTCGTGGCTCACGTCGGAGGCGAAACGGGCCTCACGTTCGATGCGGGTCTGCACGGCGTCGGCCATGTCGTTGAACGAGGTTGCCAGGCGAGCGAGGTCGGGGTCGGTCTCGGGCGGCATGCGGGTGTCGAGGCCGCCGGCCGCGATGTCTTCGGCGGCTTTCGCCACACGGGTGAGGGGCTGCAGCAGACGGCGGTTGGTCCACCAACCCACACCGGCGGCGAGCAGTGCGGTGACGGCGGCACCGATGCCGAGCGCAGTGGCGATTGCCTGCAGGGTGCGCTGCGTGGTGTCGAGGGGGAACGCCTCGAAGTACACCCCGTCGAACTCGGCCACCTTCACGCCCACGCCCAGGTACGGCCCGCCCTCCACGTCGAAGCGCTGGTAGCCGTTGATGCCACGATCGACGTTGGCCACCAGTGCCGAGGGCAGTACCTCTTCCTGGAAGCGGATGTTCGAGTAGTACGACTGGTTCGGTGGCAGCAGCAATATGGCGAAGCCGGTGCCCTCCGTGCGCAGTTGCAGCAGCAGTTCGCGCACGTTGCCCGTGGGGGCGCGCAGTTCGTCGCGCACTGCCTTGGCGTTGTTGTAGGCCTGGCTCTGGGCGGTGGAGACACGCTGGTCGAGCAGGTAGTTGCGGGCCACGGCGTAGGTGACCACTGCCAGGCCGAGGCTGGCCGCCAGCGCCGTGAGGGAGAAGAACAGCGTCACCCGGGCGCGTAGGCGCAGGGCGCGACGCGGTCGGGTGTCGGCACTGGCCATGGCCCTAGTGTGGCCGACGGACGAGGGTGCCGCGATGGCGCGGCCGCCGACCACCAGAGCCGACCGTCCCTACGCGGCCAGCCGGGTGATGGGCAGGGCGTGTTCGATGGCTTCGACGACGGGTGCGAGCGTGTCGATGTCGGCCATCACCAGGTCGGCGCGGCGCCTCGTGTCGCTGCACACCACCACCAGCACGACGCCAGCGGCCGCCGCCTCACGGGCGATGTCGCGCACCGTGGCGAGCGACGCCTCACTGAACCAGCCGACGCCGCTGAGGTCGACCACCATGCTGAAGCCGGGTGGTACAGCGGGCAGTACGGTGCGCAGGGCAGCGGCGTGGGCCGGGTCGACGAGTGGCCCCTCCACTGTCATCACCAGCATCCGGTGAGTGTCGTCGGTCGAAGCGATGAGGACCGGTGAGAGCATGACTGCCTCCTGGGTGACTGCGTCGAGACCCCAGGGGAGTCTCGACGGTACGACGGACCCGCCCGCTGGGTTCCGCTGCCGGTGAGGTACCAGGGGGAGGTTGGTACCCCACCGAAGCAGCGTGAACGGTCGTATCCTGTCAGCGGTCTGTGACGGCACCACGCGCCTTGTGTGCGTTTTCTGTAACAGATCCCGTGCCCGTTGTTCCGCCCGCTGTCCCGCTCGGAGTGCTGTGACCTCGCTGCTGTTCGTGGAAGACGACGACTCCATCCGACTGGCCTTGCGGCTGGCATTGGAGGACGAGGGCTACGAGGTGCGCGAGGCGGGCGACGGCCGCAGCGGTCTCGAATCGTTCCAGCGGGCCGAACCCGATCTGGTGTTGCTCGACCTGCGACTGCCCGACATGAGCGGCTTCGACGTGTGCCGCGCGATGCGGGCCACCAGCATCGTGCCCATCATCATCGTCACCGCCCAGACCGACACCTACGACCTGGTCGCCGGGCTCGAAGCGGGGGCCGACGACTACGTCACCAAGCCCGTCGTGCCGAAGGAGCTGGCGGCCCGCATCCGTGCTGCGCTGCGCCGCGTGCAGTTGCACGAAACAGCGGTCACGCCGCCGCAGAGTCGCTTCGGCGATGTGGAACTGCGTCGTGAGCAGGGTGTGGCCCTGAAGGGCGGCGTCGAACTGAACCTCACCAAGACCGAGTTCCGGCTGCTGTGCGAGTTCGCCGACCACGTGGGTGTGGTGCTGTCGCGCGACCAGTTGCTCGAGCGGGTGTGGGGCTACGAGTACCTCGGCGACTCGCGTCTCGTCGATGCGCACGTTCGCCGTCTGCGGGTGAAGATCGAAGACCACCCCGACGATCCGAAACTCATCGTCACCGCTCGCGGTATCGGCTACCGACTGCTCGGCTGAGCAGACGGTCCGCTGCGATTCGTTCAGCCGGTGGGGTCGGTGTTCACCGCGGTGAGGTCGCCGGTCACGAATGTCGCCGGCTCCGACATCCACGTGTAGTCGGGTTCGGCCTGGGTGTAGCCGCTGGCCCAGAACGTGATGCCGAAGGTGATGCGGGCCGTGACGCTGACGGTGCCGGGCCCGGGCGGTGTCCAGATGCACGGCCCACCGGGGCCGGGTTCGGCCTGGTCGGGGAGTGCCGGCAGCGCTGGCAGCGCAGCCCCGTCGCCAGTGGCTGCTACCGCCGGCACACAGCCGACGATGCCGCGGAACGGCGGCGACGGCTTGTCGGGGTCGGGGGTGAACTCGACGATGAAGTCGAGCGACTTCGGCTGGGCGACGAGCAGTAGCACCAGGCCGCGGTAGGTGACGGGTGCCGACTGTTGGGTGCGCCAGGCGCTCGGCTCGATGGCGAGCCACGACGGATAGCGGGTGACCAGGCCGCCGAAGGTGTCGACGATCGGATTGGTGAACACCACAGGTCGTTGCAACTGCAACTGCTGGTACAGGTGGTCACGCATGTCGAACGGTGTGTACAGCGCGTCGGTGAACGGCACCGAGATGACGGTGATGAAGTTGACGTCGTAGTAGGTGCGGTCGCAGAACACGCTGAAGGTGCGTTTGGCGGTGGCGATGGAGCCCTTGCTGGGCAGGCCGAGCGAGTCGGTCGGCAGTTCCGCAGGGGGCAGGTCGAACGGCACGGCGAGCGTTTCGACGAAGAGGTAGTGGCTGGTCACGCGGGTGCCGCGGGGCACCCGTTGGCCGTTGGAGAGCAGGAAGTTGTCGCTGCTGGCGGTGAAGCTGCAGGTCGACACCGTGCCGTTGCGATAGCGGATGAAGCGGGAGGCGGTGGGGATGGTGGTGAACCGCTGCAACCCCCCGTTCGTATCGCGGATCGACACCGACCGCGCCCCCCGCAACGCCACCGGCGGCGGCGTCGGGTTGTCGCTGCCGAATCCCGCAGGAAGGAGCGCGACAAGCAACGCAACCGTTGCGCTGAAGTGAACGACGCGGTTCAGAGGCACGCCCCGGGTTCCAGTCCTGCGCGCTCGACCTTCCATGCCCCATCGATCTTCGTCATCACTGCGAACTGGCCCTCTTGATGGAGCGGCGAGAGATTCGGCTGGCCGCCGGAGATGGCGACCTCCTGCTCATCGTGGAGATAGCAGTCGAAGATGATCGCTGAGGTCTCGGTTCGGTTGTCACCCAGCACGTAGGGGCGCAGGAGAACCCCGCTTCCGACGGAGAGAACCATTCCTGCGTTTCGTCGTCTGTCGAACGCGGCGGCGAATCCATCGCCTCCGTTCAACATGAGTGCGTCGAACAAGGGGTCATCGGTAGTGGTCTGGCCCATCGCGGCGCGGTAATAGACGGCGTTGGCCATGGCGTAGGCCTCGAGGATGGGGATGTCGTCGGGCTGGACGGTGAACACCGAGGCGTCGGTGGGGTCGGGTTCCCATGCGATGTGCACGAACACGCCCTCGTCGAGCAGGCGGCGGGTGTCGCCGCGGGTGTTCACCCCGGGGGCGGTGTCGACCTTCACCCCGAGGGCGTCGCTGAACATCGGGCCGGTGAGTCCGCCCAGCGTGGTGACGGGAGCAGCAGTCGTGTCGGGCGCAGACGTGCTCGTGCTGGTGACGGCGGCCGTGTCGACGGTGGAGGCAACGGTGACCGGCGCTGTCGTGGTCGACACAGTGTCGGTGGCG
>JBEICS010000173.1:0-5348 GCA_040383925.1 Acidimicrobiaceae bacterium
CTTGGCGACGGCAGCAAGGTGACGGGCCTCGTGTACGCCGAGCGGGCCACCGACACGACGCACACGGTGCCGCTCGACGGCGTGTTCGTGCAGATCGGGCTGCTGCCCAACACCGACTGGCTGCGCGGCACGGTGGAGTTGAGCGACCGGGGCGAAGTGATCATCGACGACCGCGGCCGTACCTCGGTGCCGGGCGTGTTCGCCGCCGGCGACTGCACCACGGTGCCGTACAAGCAGATCGTCATCGCGCTGGGCGCAGGATCCACCGCTGCGCTCAGCGCGTTCGATCACCTCATCCGCACCGTGGCACCTGAGCCAGCGCTCGTCGGCGCCTAGGGTTCGCCCCGATGAACCTGCGCGATCTGCAGTACCTGGTGGCGGTGGCCGATCACCGCCACTTCGGCAAGGCGGCCGAGGCCTGCTTCGTCAGCCAGCCGACGCTGAGCGCGCAGATCAAGAAACTCGAGCGCGAGCTGGGGGTGGAGCTGTTCGAGCGTCACCCCCGGCA
Source organism: Acidimicrobiaceae bacterium (assembly GCA_040383925.1). GTDB lineage: Bacteria > Actinomycetota > Acidimicrobiia > Acidimicrobiales > Ilumatobacteraceae > VFMC01. Next base: position 509 of record JBEICS010000173.1, read on the forward strand.
GGTGCTGCTCACCGAGGCGGGCGCACAGATCGTCGAGCGCGCCCGCGGCATGCTCAGCACGGCCGCCGACATCGACGACATCGCCCGCCGGGCGAAGGACCCCGAGTCGGGCACGGTCCGCCTCGGTCTCATCCCCACCCTCGCCCCCTATCTGCTGGCCCATGTGGTGGCGCCGCTGCGGCAGCGCTTCCCGCACCTCGAACTGCTGCTGGTGGAGGACAAGACCGAGGTGCTGCACCAGCAACTGCGTGAGGGCCGACTCGACGCCGCCGTGCTGGCCCTGCCGCTGAGCGACGACCAACTGCACGAGGAGTTCCTGTTCGCCGAGCGGTTCGTGTTGGCGGTGCCGAGCGGTCATGCGCTGGGGGCTCGTGCCGAGGTGGGTACCGACGTGCTGGCCGGCGAGCCGGTGCTGCTGCTGGAGGAAGGGCACTGCCTGCGCGACCAGGCGTTGAGCGTGTGCCACCTGGCGGGCGCCACCGAACGCAGCGACTTCCGAGCCACCAGCCTCGAGACACTGCGTCAGATGGTGGCTGCGGGGGTGGGCATCACCCTGCTCCCCGAACTGGCGGTCGTCTCACCCGTCTCGCCGACCACACACCTGACGGTGGTGCCGTTCGCAGCCCCCGCTCCGCAACGCGAGGTGGGCATGGTGTGGCGGCGCAGCACCGTGAACGGCCCGCTGTTCGTGGAGATGGGCCGGGTGATGCGCCAGGCCGTACTACCCGTGCTGAACCCGCCCGACGCCGACGTCAGGCGTCGCGGCGGCGCAACAGCACGGCGGCGACGATGAGCGTGGCCGCGGCGTACCCACAGAACACGGCGAATCCATGCCACGGTGCCAGTGTCTCGCCCTGGCTGCCGAACGCCATCAGCGCCTGACCGGCGTTGCTGGGCAGCCACTTGTACACGCGGTCGAACCAGGTGTCGGGGAGGGCGAGGGCCACGACGGGCAGCACCATCAGCACACCCACGAGGGCGGCGATGGCCCCGGCGACGTTGCGGAGGATGGCCCCGAGCCCGATGGCGAATGCCGCCACCACCGTGAGGTACAGACCCACGCCGATGACGGATCGGGCCACGTCGGGGGCGTCCCAGGTGGTGTCGATGCCCTGCTCCGCCAGCAGCGACTGGGCCAGGAAGAACGTGGCCACCGCGGCCGGGGTGGTGGTGGCCAGCGTGACGGTGCAGAACACGAGCAACTTGGCCCACAGCACCGGCAGGCGCTTGGGCACCGCGCCGAGCGAGGCGCGGATCATGCCGCCCGAGTACTCGCCGGCGACGAGCAGCACGGCCAGCACGCCGATGGCCAACTGGGACAGATAGAAGCCCGACATCGGCGACGCCAGCGCGTCGAAGCGCCGCTTCTGGCGGGGGCGCATCGAGTCCCAGTCGTTCGCCGTCGACCAGGCGATGGCGCTGCCGATGCCGATGAGGAACAGCACCGCGAGCCCGAGGGTGATCCAGGTGGAACGCACCGAGAACGTCTTGCGCCACTCCGAGCGCACCACGCGCGTCGGGGTGACGCGCAGCCGCGCGACGTCGTCGGCCGACATCGTGGGCACGGCGATGGTGGGACCGGTGTCGACCGTGTTCATCGCGTCTCCGAGTCGGTGGTGTGGTACTCGACCGCGTCGCGGGTGAGGGCCATGAACGCTTCCTCCAGTGAGGCCTGCTGCGGAGTGAGCTCGTGCACGGCGATGGCGTTGGCAGCCGCCACATCGCCGATGTGATCGCTCGTGAGTCCCACCACATCGAGTTGTCCGGCGGCTGCACTCGTGACGATCACCCCCGGGCCGGTGAGCAGCTGGCGCAACCGGTCGGCCTGCGGGCTGCGTACGAACACGTGGTCGCTCGACGCCCGGTCGACGAACTCGGCCATCGGCACATCGGCGATGAGTCGACCACGGCCGATGACGATGAGGTGCTCGGCCGTGAGCGCCATCTCCGACATGAGGTGCGACGACACCAGCACGGTGCGTCCCTCGCGGGCGAGCGACTTGAGCAGGTGGCGGATCCACAGAATGCCCTCCGGATCGAGGCCGTTCACCGGCTCGTCGAGGATGAGCGTTCCCGGATCGCCCAGGAGTGCAGCGGCGATACCGAGGCGCTGGCCCATGCCCAGCGAGAAGCCGCCGATGCGGCGGGTGGCCACCTCGGTGAGGCCCACCAGTTCGAGCAGTTCGTCGACCCGACGGGTGGGAATGCCGGTGGTGGCCGCCAGGGAGAGCAGATGGTTGCGGGCCGATCGGCCGACATGGACCGCCCGGGCCTCGAGCAGTGCGCCCACCTCGTGCAGTGGGGCCCGGTGCTCGCTGTAGCGGCGGCCGTTCACCGTGACCGTGCCGCGGGTGGGGGCATCGAGGCCGATGATCATTCGCATCGTGGTCGACTTGCCCGCCCCGTTCGGGCCGAGGAAGCCGGTGACGATGCCCGGCTTCACATCGAACGAGAGGTCGTCGACGGCCGTCTTGTCGCCGTACCGCTTCACCAGTCCACGGGCTTCGATCATGCGGGCCTCCTCGCGATCGCCTGCACGGTAGCGGCGCCCGGTGTCCCCGAGATCGGCAGGCGGGTGACCCTCACCTGATTCACACCCGGGTGCACGAGCAGGTGGTATCCGGCAGCCACACGGGTGCCCCGCCCTACGCTCGCTCCGTGAACTCCGACGAACAGCGCCTGGCTCGATGGAAGCAGCGGATGAGCCCGGTGATGATGGTGGCCACCCTGCTACCCATCGCCGCTGGCCTCACCAACCGCGGCCAGAGCGGCCACGCGGTGTGGATCGACGTCACGTCGTGGCTGGTGTTCCTCGTCGACTTCATCGTCCACCTCCGCCTGCGTCGCGGCTTCCTGCGCACCAAGGCGGGCATCTTCGACCTCGTCATCGTCGTGCTCACGGTGCCGTGGTACCTCATCCCAGGTCTCGGTGCGGGGCGACTGCTCAGCCTTGCCCGTCTCGGTCGGCTGCTGCGGGTGTTCGTCGTGTCGAACCACAGCAAGAAGATGCAGGAGTTGGGCGAGCGCCTGGGCAAGGCCGCCCTGTACAGCGGTGTGCTCGTCCTGGTGTGCGCGATCGTGGTGAAGGCGGTCGAGCCCGAGTCGTCGGGGTACGCCTCGTTCGGCGACGCGATGTGGTGGGCCGTCGTCACGTTCACCACCGTCGGCTACGGCGACCTGTACCCGGTCACCTCGGGCGGCAGGGTGGCGGGCATCATGCTGATGCTCGGCGGTGTCGCCCTGATCGGCAGCCTCGCCGCCTCGCTCGGGTCGTTCTTCAACTCGGGTGGCACGCTTGCCGGTGACGGGGAGTTCGACGACGAGCCGGACGCCGAATCCGGAGCCGACACCGGAGCAGAACTCGGTGCCGACGAGCGCAGCCTGCTGCTGGCCGAGGTGCGGGCCCTGCGCGCCGAGGTGGCCGACATCCGTGCTCGCCTCGGTGCTGCGACCGACCCGGAGGGGTGACGGTGGCGCCGGTCAGGTGAGTTGCTTCGCCAGCCGGAGCGAACCGACCCGCTCGGGTGCCGACAGCGCCGTGAGCGCCAGGTCGAACTCGGGCAGGCCGAACACGTCGCCGTCGTCGGTGATCATCACGAAGCGGTCGAGCGACGCCAGGAAGGTGCGGTCGTGGCTGACCGCCACCACCGTGCCCTCGAACCCGTCGAGGGCCTGCTCGAGCGCCTCGCTCGACTCGATGTCGAGGTTGTCGGTGGGCTCGTCGAGCAGCAGCACGTTGTGTCCCTCCAACTCGAGGCAGAGGATCTCGAGGCGCGCCTTCTGTCCGCCCGACAGCGTCTGGAACTCCTGGCGGGCGTTCAGCCGCAGGCCGTAGCGGGCCAACGACTGCATCGCCTTCATCTCGTCGTACACGCGCTCGCGCACGATGTCGATGCACTCGCGGTTGAGGAAGTCGGGGCGGTCGTTCACCTGGGTGAACACACCCACCGACGTGCGCGGCCCGAACGTGATGGTGCCGAGGTCGGGTGCCGACTCGCCCGACAGGGCGCGCAGCAGGTGGCTCTTGCCCGTGCCGTTGGGGCCGATCAGCCCGACGCGCTCGCCGTGGTGGATCTCGTCGGAGAACGGCAGGAAGAGGTCGCCGATGCCCACCTGCTCGAGCTTGGCCACGCGGCGGGCGGCGTCGGCGCCGCGCAGGCGCACGTGGATCTGCTGGTCGGCCACCGGCGGGGGTGGGGGACCCGCTGCGACGAACTTCTCCCACCGCGTCTCGGCAGCGTTGGCCTTGGTGGCGTTCTTGAAGTTCTGCGCCGCCCGCACCTTCATCATCTTCATGTGCTGGAACAGGCGCCGTTCCTCGTCGTTCCAGCGCTTCAGTTCGTCGCCCAGCAGTTCCTGACGCTTGGCGCGTGCCTCGGGGAACGTGGTGTACGACCCGCCGTGCACCCAGCAGCCCGAACCCTCGACGACGATGATCTTGGTGGCCACCCGCTCGAGCAGGGTGCGGTCGTGGCTGACCATCAAGATGGTCGACCGTGAGGCGCGGATCTGTTCCTCGAGCCAGTGCCGGGTGGGGATGTCGAGGTAGTTGTCGGGTTCGTCGAGCAACAACACATCGGCGCCCGAGGTGAGCAGCAGGTCGAGGACCAGGCGCTTGCGCTCGCCGCCCGACAGTTCGCCGACGAGCCGGCGCGACATGTCGTCGACAGGCGTCTTCACGCTGCGCTGCGCTGCCGCGTACCACGCGGCCTCGAGTTCGTACCCGCCGAGGTCGCCCCAGTCGGCCAGCGCCGTGGCATAGGCCATGCCGTCGTCGCTGCCGTCGAGCAGACCGCGTTCGGCGGCCACCAGCGCCTTACCGGCGGTGCGCAACGCAGGC
>JBEICS010000174.1:0-5327 GCA_040383925.1 Acidimicrobiaceae bacterium
CACGGCCCACCGCTGCGCCAACACCGGCACCCGCCCGGTGCGCGTGCTGTGGGTCATCACCCCGCCCCATTACTGATCCCGACGCAAGCACCTGGAGACTCTCATGACCGATCTACAAGCACCAGGCCGCCGTGGCGGTCGTGAAGCCCGCAAGGCGCTGCGCGCGGCGCCGCTGGCCACCGACATCCGTCCGGTGAACCCTGGCATGACCTCGGGCCGGTACCACGCCCTCACCGATGCCGAGGTGCGCATGGTGCACGAGGCTGCGCTCGACGTGCTCGAGCACATCGGCATCGCCGACGCGATCCCGTCGTGCCTCGACCTGCTGCTGCCCAAGGGCTGCCGTCTCAGCGACGACGGTCGCCTGCTGTTCCCGCGCTCGCTCATCGAAGACACGCTCGCCATGGCCGGCCGCAACTTCACCCTGTACGGCCAGGACCCCAAGCACGACATGGAGCCGTGGGGCAAGCGGGTGTACTTCGGTACGGCCGGTGCAGCGGTGTACGTGGTCGACCCCGAGACGGGCGAATACCGCGAGTCGACCACCCAGGACTGCTACGACATCGCTCGTCTGGTCGACACGATGGAGCACATCCACTTCTACCAGCGCACCGTCGTGCCCCGCGATCTGCCCGATCCGGCCGAGATGGACATCAACACCTGCTATCTCAGCGTGAGCGGCACCACCAAGCACGTCGGTACCTCGTGGGTGCACCCCGATCACCTCTATGCGTCGCTGAAGATGCTGCACGAGATCGCCGGCGGCGAGGACAAGTGGCGGGCCCGCCCGTTCGTCAGCCAGAGCAACTGCTTCGTGGTGCCGCCGCTGAAGTTCGCCGCCGACGCCTGTCGCTGCCTCGAGGTGGCGGTGCGCGGCGGTATGCCGGTGCTGCTGCTGTCGGCCGGGCAGGCCGGCGCCACGGCGCCTGCTGCGTTGGCCGGGGCCCTGGTGCAGGAGGTGGCCGAGGTGCTGGCCGGCCTGGCCTACGTGAACGCCATCCAGCCCGGTGCGCCCGCCATCTTCGGCCTGTGGCCGTTTGTGTCCGACCTGCGCTCGGGCGCGATGTCGGGCGGCAGCCCCGAGCAGGCGCTGCTGTCGGCGGCCTGCGGGCAGATGGCCCACTTCTACGACCTCACCGGCGGCACGTCGTCGGGCATCAGCGACTCGAAGATGCCCGACGCCCAGTCGGGTGCCGAGAAGGGCTACAACCACGCGCTCGTCGGCAACGCTGGTGCCAACCTCATCTACGAGTCGGCCGGCATGCACGGCAGCCTGCTCGGGTTCTCGCTCGAGGGTGTGGTCATCGACAACGACACCATCGGCGCCGTGCAGCGCACCATCAAGGGCATCGAGGTCACCGCCGAGTCGCTGTCGATCGACACGATGCGCAAGGCCGTCATCGGCGGACCGGGCCACTATCTCGGGTCGTCACAGACACTCGAGTTGATGCAGACCGAGTACATCTACCCGGCCATCGGCGACCGCCTCAGCCCCAAGGAGTGGAACGAGGTCGGCCGCCCGAAGGTGCTCGACCGTGCCCGCGACAAGGTGCGCGACGTGCTGGCCAACCACTATCCCGACCACATCCCCGAGGCCGTCGACGCCAAGATCCGTAGCGAACTGCCCATCCGGTTCGACCGGTCCAAGATGCTGAAGCCCTGACCCGTTCGGCGCGCCGCGTACCGCCCACGCATCGCATAGCGTCACTGCGATGAGCACGCTGCCGACTCGCCGGCTCACCCGCCTGGTGCTGGTGGCCCTGGTGGCGCTCGGCGTCGTCGTGCCAGCGGTGGGTTCGACGGCCGTACCCGATGCGGTTGCGGTCGGCCCCATCTTCACGCCCATCACCCCGGTGCGCGCGCTCGACACCCGTGGCACGGACGACAAGGGACCGAAGGTCGGCCCCTCCAGCACGATCGACGTCGACCTGTCGGCTGTGGTGCCGGCCGGGGCCACCGCGGTGTCGCTGAACGTGACAGCGGTCGACTCCACGGCAGCCACGTTCCTCACGGTGTGGCCGGCCGGCGCCGGGAAGCCCGACACGTCCAACCTGAACGTCGTCGCCAAGCAGGTGCGGCCCAACGCCGTGATCGTCGGTCTCGGGGCAGGCCGCAGTATCTCGATCTTCAACAACGCCGGCAGCGTGCACGTGGTGGTCGACGTGATGGGCTACACGACGGCCGGGTTCACCGGCATCACTCCGGTGCGCCTGCTCGACACCCGCAAACCGAACGACAGCGGCCTGCCGCTCGGTTCCGGGGCCACCACCTCGGTCACGGTCACCGGGGTGGCGGGCGTGCCGTCGACGGCATCGGCCGTCGTGCTGAACGTCACCGCGGTCACCCCCACGGCATCCGGGTACCTCACGGTGTGGCCTGCGGGCAGCCCGAAGCCCGGCACCTCGAACCTCAACTTCGTGGCGGGCGACGTGGTGCCCAACCTCGTCGCCGTGGGTGTCGGCGCGGGTGGCGAGGTGTCGATCTTCAACCTTGTCGGCGCCACCCACGTGGTGGTCGACATCATGGGCTGGTTCGACAACGCCGGCGGATTCGCCCCGCTCGGTACGCCGTCGCGTCTGCTCGACACCCGTGAGGGCACCTGTGGCTACACGCTCGGGCCGGGCGAGACCCGCACCCTGCAGGTCACCACCAGTGCGTCGGTCTCGGCGGTCACCTTGAACGTCACTGCGGTGTCTCCGACTGCCGGTTCGTACGTCACGGTGTGGCCGGCCGGTTCGCCACGACCGGGGACGTCGAACGTGAACGTGGTGGCTGGCCAGGCCCCCACACCCAACCTGGTGACGGTGGGGGTGGGTCCAGCGGGAGAGGTGAGCCTGTACAACTTCGCCGGCACCGTCGAGTTGGTGGTCGACCTGTTCGGCACGTTCTCCGGCACCACACCGGCGGGCACGCCCACGCCGTGCCCGACACTCAGCCCCGGCGGCGGCACAGCGCTCGTGGCCGAACTCGCGCTGCAGCGCTCGGTGGGCGTCGATCGGATCGCCGTGTGGGTGTGCCGGGTGCCTGCGGGCACCACGAACGCGTCGTACTTGTCGCTCGGGTCGCAGCGGCTCACGATCACCCCCGCCAGCGCCGCCACGTTCGCCACCGACACCGTCGCTCCCTACTTCGCCACCGTGTCGCGGGGTCGGTACACGACCGTGTTCGAGCCGCAGGGCTACATCGACCTGGCAGTCAGCGATGGGCCGGGCGAGTGCCTCGACCAGGCCGAGAACCTCACCACCGCCAACGGTGCCGGCCAGACCTTCACGAATGTGCTCGCGGTCGACACCAGCACCTACATGGGCGGCTTCGCCGGGCCCGGCCTGGTCTGGTTCACCCCCGGTCTCACCGGCCGTCACCTCGTCGACCCGCCGTCGGTCACCGGTCGTGGTGCCTGGGTGGGAGGTGGCGTGGTGGCCAGGTTGCCCGATCAGGCGGTGATCGCCCACGAGCTCGGCCACACCCTGCACTGGCCGCATTCGTACATCGGCCCCACCGACGAGTACGACAACCCGGTCGACCTGATGAGCGGTTGGCCCAATGGCGCGCTGTGCCTCTTCGGCGGCTCGATCTACCCCTGCAAGCCGCAGGAGACGATCGCATTCAACCGGCTCACCTCCGGGTGGATCGACGACAGCGAGACCGCCGTGCACACGTCGGGAACGTCGACGGTGCAGCTGGCCGCACCGCAGCAGGCGGGTGTGCAGATCCTGCTGGCGAAGGATCCCGACTCACCCGGTGTCGTGCTCACCCTCGAGGCGCGACCCCAGGTGGGCTACGACGCCGTGCTCGACAGCGCCGGGGTGGCGGTGCACATCGTCGACCAGAGCGCCCGTCAGTGCACGCAACGAGTCGGTGGTGCCTGTGTGTCGCTGTGGCGCCGCCAGGGCCAGGCGCTCGGGGCGCCCGACTCGGCGCAGCACGTCATCGGCGTCGGTGGCGCAGCGACGGTGTCGGGTCTCACCGTCACCGTGGTGAGGACCGTGGGAACCGGCTACCTCGTCACCGTGTCGGGCACCTTCGACGCCGACGCCAATGTGCTGGCGTCCGAGGTGTACGCCGAGCGGATTCCACCCGGACCGCCGCCCACGGTCGGCGAGGTGGTGATGGCGGCCGCTCGCTGACGTGCCGCGGGCGGCTCAGCGGTAGCGCACGCCCTGCCGGTCGAGTTCAGCCTGCACGGCCCCCACGTCGACACCGTCGAGCGAGTGCCCGTGCTTCACCGAAAGCGCCGCAGCGATGCCGGCGCCCTGGCCCAGCACGGCGCAGCACGCCATGTTGCGGGTGGCGGCGTGCGACACCCGGTCGCCACCCGAACTGCGCCCTGCCACCAGCAGGTTGCCCACACCCTTCGGCACCAGGTTGCGGTAGGGCATGGCGAAGTAGCGGCCGGTGGTGGGCAGGATGAGGATGCCGTAGCCGTCGATGAACTCGGGGAAGATGCCGATCGAGTCGTCGAAGCGGGCCTGTTCGCGCACGTCGTGTTCGGTCATGTTGTAGGTGGCATCGATCTTGCGGGTGTCGCGCACCCCGAGGGTCATGCCGAAGTTGCGCAGGCGGGCGTTCTCGCAGCCGGGAGTGAAGCGGCGCAGCGCGTCGATCGCGTACATCGCCCGGCGGCGGCCCTCCACCTCGCCACGGGTGAGGTCGTCGGGGTCGGTGCCGTCGATGCCGTCGATGTGCACGAGGTTCATGTAGGTGAGTTCGCCCGAGTCGTGCATCGCCCCCCAGGTGCCGGCGATGGTGGTGAGATCGGGTGGGATGAGGCCGCTCTCGATGGCCGCCCGGAACGGCTTGTGGAGGAAGGGCGAGAACATCTCGTCCTCCTTGCCGCTGGTCTCGATGTTCCACTCGCCGTTGCCGGCCCAGTCGCGGTAGGTCTGCGGGTCGGCGGCGATGCCCTCCATGAAGCGCCGCTTGTCGACGCCGGCGAGGTGGAACATCACCGAGACACCCATCATCTGCTCGCGTGGCGTGAGGTGCGTGGGGGCTCCGGCGCGATGGGCCACATCGGCATCGCCTGTGGCATCGATGACGCGGCGGGCGAGGATGGCCTCGCGGCCCGCCTTCGACTCGGTGATGATGCCGACGATGCCGTCGCCCTCCATCACCGGCGCCACGAAGCTGCGGTGCATCTGCCCGTCGATACCGGCCTCGGCCACCATCGTGTCGGCCACCACCTTGAAGCCCTCGGCATCGATCTCGTAGCTCAGCGACTGGCTCTCGGGCACGGCGGCACCCATCGCGTAGGCGCGGTCCTCCATCTCGCGGGCGATGCCGTTCGCCTCGATCGTCTGCTCGTGGCGGTACCAGGCCATGCCCTC
>JBEICS010000175.1:0-5320 GCA_040383925.1 Acidimicrobiaceae bacterium
CGGCGAACGCCTGGCGATGCTCGACTCCGAACTCATCGGCGCCTGCCAGGTGGTGGTCGACATCCATTCGCGGTTGCTGTTCGAGACCGAGGTGTTCGCCCGCCGCCACCGTCGCACCTTGGGCGTGAGCGAACTGAACGAGATGATGCTGGCCGCCCAAGGCGATGCGTACGGCGACGGCCTCGACCAGTCCACCGCCCACCCGTACATGTGGGCCGTGAAGGGCCACTACTACGGCAGCCACTTCTACAACTGGCCCTACACCTACGGCCTGTTGTTCGGTCTCGGCCTCTACGCCGAGTTCCGCCGCGATCCCGATCGCTTCCAACACGGCTACGACGACCTGTTGTCGCGCGTGGGCATGAACAGCGCCGAGGAACTGGGCGCATCGTTCGGACTCGACGTCACCGACGAGTCGTTCTGGGCCGCGAGCCTCGCCGTGCTCGACGATCGCATCACCCAGTACCAACACCTGGCCGCTCAGGCCGCGCCGTGACCACTCGCTACCAGTGCACCCGCGCCGAACTGGCCGAGATGCTCACCGGCGAACCCCGGTACCGCCTCGACCAGGTGTGGGCCGGCCTCTACGAGCAGCTCGCGCTGCCCGACGAGTTGACCTCGGTGCCAAAGGCGCTGCGCGCCCGCCTCGAAGCCGAACTGCCGATGGCGCTCACCCAAGAGGTTCGACGCGTCAGCGACGGTGGCGACACGGTGAAGTACCTGTGGCGCCTGGCCGACGGCAGCCCGATCGAGACCGTGCTGATGCTCTATCCCGACCGGGTGACGGTGTGCGTCAGCAGCCAGGCCGGCTGCGCGATGGGGTGCGGGTTCTGCGCCACCGGCCAGGCCGGGTTCCGCCGCCAGCTCACCGTCGGCGAGATCGTCGAGCAGGTGGCCCGCGCCAGCCGCGAGGCACGCCAGATGGGCCGCCGCCTGGCCAACGTGGTGTTCATGGGCATGGGCGAGCCGCTGGCCAACGAGCCCAACGTGTGGGGCGCCATCGAACGCATCCACGGCGACCTCGGCCTATCGGCGCGACATCTCACCGTGTCCACCATCGGCATCGTGCCGGGTATCCGCAAGCTCGCCGAACGGCCGCTCCCCGTGAACCTGGCGGTGTCGCTGCACGCCGCCAACGACGCCAAGCGCGACCAGCTCATCCCGGTGAACCAGCGCTATCCGATCGACGACTTGATGCGCGCCTGCAACGACTACCTCGCCGTGAAGGGCCGCCGCATCAGCTTCGAGTGGGCGCTCATCGACGGGCTGAACGACACCGACGCCGACGCGGCCGAACTGGCCCGGCTGTGCCGCCGGTTCCGCCTGCCGGCGCATGTGAACCTCATCCCGCTCAACCCCACCCCCGGCTGGCCCACGAAGGGCTCCAGCGCTGCGCGGGTGCGCGACTTCTGCGCGCTGCTGGTCGACAAGGGAGTGAACGCCACCGTGCGCCGCAACCGCGGCACCGACATCGACGCCGCCTGCGGACAGTTGGCAGCGGGGCAACCGGTTGCGGTGGGCCGCAAGGCCGCGGCCCCTGCCGACGTCGCTACCGACTGACGCCGTTCACCCAGTCGCTCACGACTCGAGATAGCGAGGGTTGGCCACGGCCAATTTGTCGCGCACGCTGGCCCATACCAGGGTGCGCACCTCGTCGAGCCGGTCGTCGAGTTCACCGTTGCGGATGCGTCGCGCCAGCTCGTCGTCGTCGGCACAGCCGAGCTGCGCCAGCCGCTGGGCATGCACCGCCGCCTGTTCGGTGCCGAGCGCGAGCTCGCGCTCCACCATCGCCAGCACGTTCACCGCCACCCGGGCGTGGAACTGCAGCCGGCCGGTGGTGCCGGGGATGACATCGCGTTCCAGCCACTCGCGAACCGACTCGACCAATTGCTCGGACGTGGGGACGTCGTGCGGGATCACCAGCGACCCTCCAGTGCCAAGAACAGGTCGTGTTCGTTCTCGCACACCCGTCGTCCGATGGCGGCCAACTCGTGGCTCCGGGTGAACCCGGCGAGATGGGCGTTGGCCTGCAGGATGCACATGATGCCCCACTTCAGAGTGCCCAGCACCTCCCACCACCGCACCACATCGGGGTCGATCGACGTACCACCGGCAGCCTCGTAGGCGGCGAACAACTGCTCGTACAGGCCGACGCCAGCCACCGGCTGGGCCGACCCGAACCGCCAGGCCTTCACACACAGCCAGCCCAGATCCTCCATTGGATCGCCGATATGGGCGAGTTCCCAGTCGAGCACGGCGCGCAGCCCGTCGGCACCCACCATCACGTTGCCGAGCCGGAAGTCGCCGTGCACGATGGTGCGGGCGGTCGACGCCGGGCGATGCGCGTCGAGCCAGCGGAATGCCAACTCGAACGTGGGGTGTGGCTGGTCGAGCGTGTCGAGCATCGTTCGGTACTGCTCGACCTGATCGGTCTCGGGCAGCGCCGGCACCTGGTCGAGCGCAATGGAGTGGAGTTGCGCCAGGGCGGTGCCCAACTGCGCCGGCAGCACCTCGCGGGCATGCGCGAACTCGGCGTCGCGCAGGATCTTGCGGGCGATCGTCTCGCCCTCCACCGCCGACAGCACCATGAACGACGCTCCCAGCGGGTTCGCCTGGTTCGACGAGGCGATCAACTCGGCCACCGGCATACCGGCATCACCCGCAGCGCGCACCACCGCGGCCTCGACACCCATGTCGCGGACATCACCTCCGCGCTGGCGCTGCAGGATGAGGGCGCGTCCGTCGGCCGCGAAGCGCCAGGTGTCGCGCGACGCACCGCCCGACAGGCGGGTGAGGTCGGTGATCGACCCGGCCCCGAGCACCTCGGCCAGACCGGTAGCGAGCGAATCGGACGACGACATCGCCTTCAGCATGGCCCACGCGGCGAACGCGCCGCGAACCGGACCGGCAGGTCAGCAGTGGGCGCGCACGGTGGGATACGGGTTGACCGCTGCCCCACCACCGGGGTGGATCTCGAAGTGCAGGTGCGGCACCGAGAAGCGGGCATTGCCCGTGTCGCCGAGGGTTCCGATGACGGTGCCGGCGGTGACCGACCCGGCAGCACCCCAACTGTCGAGGTGGGCGTAGTAGTACTTGTTGCCGTCGGTGCCGCTGAGCCAGACGGCGTTGCCACCGAGCGAGTTGGTCTTCTGCTGCACGAAGCCGTCGACCACCGCCACGAGCGGCAGACCACGAGCACCGATCATGTCGACACCCTGATGGCTCCGGCCGCCACTGCGCGGTGCACCCCAGGTGTCGCCGAAGCCGACGGGACCGTTCACCGGGCACACCCAGCCATCGGTGGCGTAGTCGTTGGAACCGCTTCCGGGGTCGCCACCTGAACCGCCACCACCGGTCTGGCCACCGCCCGAACCGCCGGAACTGCCGCCGCTGCCGGTGTCGCCACCTGCATCGCCGCCGCCCGAATCATTCGATCCATCGCTCGAGCCGCCGCTGTTGGATCCGCCCGAACCCCCGCCGCCGTTCGACGAACTGGCATTCGAGGCATTGTTCTTCGCCGCCTCTGCGGCGGCGGCTGCAGCAGCCGCTGCTGCTTCGGCCTCGGCCTTGCGGCGCCGCTCGGCTTCCTCGGCAGCGAGGGCCTTGCGGACCGCCTCGTCCTTCAGGCGGTCGGCCTCGACTTCTTTCAGGCGCTCGACCTCGGCGATGGCCGCGTCGCGCCGGCGCTCGAGTTCGTCGCGAGCAGCCTCGGCGTTCACCTCCGCCTGCTCGAGCCGCCGCTCGCTGTCGGCCAGATCGAGGCTGAGCGAATCGTAGGTGTCGAAATCTTCCGCAGAGGTCTCGTTCACCACGTCGAGCAGCACATCCATCTGGGCCTGGTCGCCGGCGGACTCGAAACCGGTGAGCAGTGGCAGTCCGGTGGTGCCCGACCTGGTGAAGCGGTTCACGGCGACCGCTTCGACAGTGCGTTGCAGCTGATCGACCTGGGCCTGCAGCGCGCCGACCTCCTGGCGAAGGGTCTCCTGCTCGATGTCGAGCTGGTCGAGCCGCGACTCGGCATCGAACACCGCCGTGGCGGCCGCATCGGCACGCTCGCGGGCGTCGGCGATCTCCTTCGCGGCGCGCTGCGCGTCGGAGTCGTCGGCGAAACCGGGGGCCGTGGGCGCCACCGAGAGCACCAGGACCAGTCCCACCAGAAGAGCAAGGGGGTTGCGCATCTGGCGGCAGGCTACCAGATGTTTCAGTTCTGTTACGGTCATCGCGCGCAGTTGGCCCGCTGCTTAGCGTGGCCGCCCGTGAGCCGTCGTCCTCCCCCTTCCCCCTCCCTCGCCGTGCTCGACCTACGCGGAGTGTCGTTCGTCCGCGACGAGCGCACCATCGTGGCGCCGCTCGACTGGCGGGTGCAGCCGCACGAGCGCTGGCTCGTACTGGGTGCCAATGGGTCGGGAAAGACATCGCTGGTGAGGCTCTGCGCCCTGTACGAACACCCCTCGGCGGGCAGTATCTCCGTGCTGGGCGAGGAACTCGGCCGTACCGATGTGCGCGAACTACGGCGCCGGGTGGGCTACATGTCGGCCGCGATGGCCGCCCAGATCCGCACCGAACTCACCTGCACAGACGTGGTGATGACCGCCAAGTTCGCAGCGCTCGAACCCTGGTGGCACCGCTACGACGACGCCGACCGGGTCCGGGCCCGCGAGTGCCTCGACCGGATGGGCGTCGGAGCCTTCGCCGATCGTGAACTGGGCACGCTGTCGTCGGGCGAACAGCAGCGCGTGCTGCTGGCCCGCACGATGATGAACGACCCCGGTGTGCTGCTGCTCGACGAGCCCAGCGCACGGCTCGACCTCGGCGGCCGCGAACAACTCGTGGCGGCGCTGGCCGAACTCACCGTCGAACCTGCCGCTGCACCGGTCGTTCTGGTCACCCATCACCTCGACGAGGTACCCGAGGGCATGACCCACGCCCTGATGCTGCGGCGCGGCGAGGTCGTCGCCCGCGGCCCACTCGACACCACCATCACCTCGGAGTCGCTGAGCGAGTGCTTCGAGGTGCCACTCACACTCGAACGGCGGGCCGACGGCCGGATGAGCGCCTGGGCGGTCAGGGGCGGTCGCTGACCAGCAGTGCCGTCAGCCGCTCGCGGCCGGCTTCGATCTGATCCGTGAGGACCCGCTCCATCACCCCACCGGTCCACAACCGGCCGCCGTAGTGGAGGCGCATGTCGAGCCGGGAGCCACCCACCGATTCGCTCACCCGCGCATCGAGCACCCACGCTGCATGGGTGCGCCCATCGGCCTCGGCCCGTTCGAAGCGCACCTGCCCACCATCGGGGTCGTGCACCGTGCGCACCATCCGC
>JBEICS010000176.1:0-5288 GCA_040383925.1 Acidimicrobiaceae bacterium
CCTCACCGTGCTGGTGGGCGGACCGGGCACGGGCAAGACCACCACTGTGGCGGCACTGCTGGCCACGCTGGCCCGTTCGCTCGGCTCGCTCCGTGTGGCGCTGGTGGCGCCCACCGGCAAGGCCGCAGCGCGGCTCGGTGAAGCCTTCCGCGATGCCGCGGCGCAGTTGCCCGACGACATCGCCCAGGCGATCGCCACGGCCGAGACATCCACTGTCCACCGACTCCTCGGCGCGATGGGCGAGTCGTCGAGTCGCTTCCGACACCACCGTCGGCAACCGTTACCGCACGATGTGGTCATCGTCGACGAGACGTCGATGGTGTCGCTGCCCCTCATGGCGCACCTGCTCGACGCGGTGCGTCCCGGTGCCCGTGTGGTGCTGGTGGGCGATCCGGGGCAGTTGGCCAGCGTCGATGCCGGTTCGGTGCTGGCCGACCTCGCCGGCCCGATGCTCACCCGCGCCGACGGCGATGTCGCCGCTTCTGAACCGGCAGGTCCGCTCGCGTCGTGCATCACCGTGCTCACCGTCAGCCGCCGCTTCCCGCCCGGCTCGCCCATCGACCGGCTCGCCCGCGCCATCGGCAGCGGCGACGCAGCAGGAGCGCGTGCCGTGCTGGCCGAGGGCGGCGAGGGCGGCGACCCAACTGTGGCGCGGGGCTCGGTCGACTGGTACCCGCAGCCCGAGGTCGCCATCGAAGCCGTCCGCGCCATCGTCGAGCCCGTCGCCGCAGGGGTGGCCGACGCTGCCGCTGCGGGCGACGCGGCGGCAGCGCTCGCCGGCCTCGGTGCGGCCCGCGTGCTGTGTGCGCACCGGATGGGTCCGATGGGTGTCGAACGCTGGAACGAGCGCATCGAGGGATGGCTCGCCGCCACGGGTCGGCCCACGTCGGGCTGGTATCCGGGCCGGCCGGTCATCATCACCGCCAACGACTACCGACTCGGGCTGTTCAACGGCGACCTCGGCGTGGTGGTGCTGGTCGACGGCCGGCCGATGGTGGCGTTCCCCACCACCGCCGACCCGATGTTCGTCGCCCCCGCACGGCTCGAGGCAGCGGCCACGGTGCATGCGATGACCATCCACAAGAGCCAGGGCTCCGAGTTCGACCGGGCCGTGGTGATGTTGCCCCCGGTGGGGTCGCGGCTCGCCTCTCGCGAACTGCTGTACACCGCCGTCACCCGAGCCAGGGTGGGTGTCACCGTGGTGGGCAGCGCCGAGTCGCTCGACGAGGTGGTGGGCCGCCGCACGGTGCGGGCCAGCGGGCTGGGCGACCGCCTGTGGCCCGGTACGCCATGAGGCAGCCGAGCTCCGTCGCCGTCGCCATCGCATGCCTGCTGTTGGCCACCGCCTGCTCCGCGGCCGGCGACGGCGCGCCATCCATCCGCACCGACACACCCGGCACCCAGGCATCCGACCCGCCAACCAGCGGATCATCCGCCGCCGAGCCCACCGACTCGTCCCCTGTACCCACCGCGCCCCCGACGAGGCCGATCGCCACTGTTACCCCCACTGTCACCGTCGTCACGACAACCGTCGCCGACCCCACGTCCTCCACGTCCACCGTTGCCCGGCCGATGCGTAGCGACGTCGCAGTGAGCGACGGCGACACGTTCTCGCTCACGGTGGATGGCGTGCCCGAACGGATCCGGCTCATCGGCATCGACGCGCCCGAGGTGGGCGAGTGCCAGGCCGATCGCTCCACCGAAGCGCTCGAGGTACTCCTGCTGTTCGCCACCGACATCGTCCTCGTGGCCGACCGCACCGACCGCGACCGGTACGGCCGCTTGCTGCGCTACGTGGAAGCCGACGGCGTGTCGGTGAACGAGGCGCTCGTGCGCTACGGCCTGGCGCTGTCTCGTCCCTACCCGCCCGACACGGCCCGTCAGGACGCGCTCGACCGGGCCCAGACAGCTGCAGAGTCCGAGCAGCTCGGCCTCTGGAACCCCGGCGCGTGCGGAACTCCCAGCACGGCCTCGCTCGCGGTCACCGCCATCGAGGCCAACCCGCCGGGCGACGACACGCAGGCGCTCACCCAGGAGTACGTCGAGATCACCAACACCGGCAGCCAGTCGGTCGACCTGACGGGCTGGGGGGTGAAGGACAACTCGGCCTCGCACCGGTACCTCTTCCCGGCCGGTTTCGTGCTCACCCCGGGGGCGGCGGTGCGGCTGCGCACCGGGTGCGGTGTCGACGGCACCGCCGACCTCTACTGGTGCGAATCGGGGTCGGCCGTGTGGAACAACGCAGGCGACACCGTGTTCGTACTCGACCCCAACGGCAACATCGTCGCCACGCGTTCGTACCCCTGACCGGCTACCTCCGTGCATCCTCCGGCGAAGCCGGACCATCGACGATGCCGGACCCTCGCGAGCGCGTGGTCCCCAGGAGTTCCCGATGCATCACCGCCTCTCCATCGCAGCCGTCACCCTGGGTGTGTTCGGCGCGCTCAGTGCGCTCGGTGCGTCGACCGTGCACGCTGATCCGTCGGAAGCAAGTGCCAAGGCCGGCACTCCCATCGCGGCCATCGCGTCAGGCGACCCCGAACTCTCGATCTTCGTCGAGGCGTTGGAGGTGACCGGCTTCGAAGGCCTGGTCGATGCCTGCAACGACGCCCACACCACGGTGCTCGCTCCCAGCGACGCGGCGTTCCGTGCAGCCTTCGCCGATCTCGGCATCAGCGAGCGGGAGGCGATGAGCGACGCGAACCTGATGAGCGACATCGTCGCCTACCACTTCCTGCCGAGCGAGTTCGACGAGGCGGCCTTCGGCGCCGTCGAGCGCATCACCACCATCTCCGGCACCCCCATCTCGGTGGCGCGCACGGGCGACACGGTGCGGCTGAACGGTGCCGCCGATGTGACCGCCAGCGACATCAGCGCCTGCAACGGCATGGTGCACCTCATCGACCGCGTGCTCGTCCCGCCCGTTGCCGACCAGGCGATGCCCGTCACCGGCTCGGAGCACCAACGGCTGCTGGTCGAGGTGTCGGCCGGGGCTGTGCTCGTGGGAGCCATCACGTTGGCGCTGGCCCGCCGGCCCCGTCGCGCCGCCGCCTGATCCCGTCGCAGCCCGAACTCCGTTGCCGCCACAGCGCCGCTGGGCTACAACTGGTCCATGACACTCGCCGATATCCGGGTGCACACGACGGTGTGCACGCTCGACTGCCCGGATGCCTGTTCGCTGGCGGTCACCGTCACCGATGGTCGCATCACCGACATCGACGCAGCGCCAGACAACCCGCACACCCAGGGCTGGATCTGCGCCAAGGTGAAGCGGCACGCCCAGCGGGTGTATGCGCCTGAACGGGTGCTCACGCCGCTGGTGCGCACCGGGCCGAAGGGGGCCGGCGAGTTCCGACCCTGCTCGTGGGACGAGGCCCTCGACCTGGTGGCCGGCCGCATCCGTGCCACGCTCGACTCGGTCGGCCCCGACGGGGTGGTGGGGTTCACCTACAACTCGTCATCGCCGATGCTCGAGCAGTCGAGCGGCACCGAGATGCTGTTCGCCGCGCTGGGGGCCACCGAGGTGGCGCCCACCATCTGCGCCGCCACGGCGGGCGCGGCCTGGGCGAGCGTGTTCGGTTCGATGGCCTCGGCCGAGCCCACGCAGGTGGTCGACTCGAACCTGGTCGTGGTGTGGGGCGCCAACCCGACGGTGTCGAACACGCACTTCCCGCCGCTCGTGCAGCAGGCCGTCGACCGCGGCGCACGTGTGGTGGTGGTCGATCCGCGTCGTACCGCCATGGCTCGGCGCGCCGACCTGCACCTCGCCGTGCGGCCGGG
Source organism: Acidimicrobiaceae bacterium (assembly GCA_040383925.1). Taxonomy (GTDB): domain Bacteria; phylum Actinomycetota; class Acidimicrobiia; order Acidimicrobiales; family Ilumatobacteraceae; genus VFMC01. The sequence continues at coordinate 3,781 of JBEICS010000176.1, forward strand.
CACCGATGTGGCACTGGCGCTGGCTCTTGCCCGGTACTGGCACGACCGGGGCCGCCTCGATGGTGCGTTCTTGTCGCGGCATGCCGACGGTGTCGACGAGTTCCTGGGGGCGGCGCAGGAGTGGACACTCGACCGCGCCGCCGAGGTGTGCGGTCTGTCGACCGACGACATCGCGTCCCTGGCCGACTGGTGGGCCGACACCCGCCCGGCGATGCTGCGCATCGGGTGGGGGCAGGAGCGCAGCGCCAACGGCGGCGCAGCGTGCCGGGCGGTGTTGGCCCTGCCGGTGCTGCTGGGCCAGTTCGGCACGCCCGGCAGCGGGGTGATCGGGTCCACTCGGGTGCAGGCGGTCGACCTCGACCGCCGCTGGCCGCAGTTCGAGACGCCTCCGCGCCGCAGCGTGAACCTCCACGAGGTGGGCCGCTGGCTGGCCCCTGGCAGCGACGACCCGTGCCGAGTGCTGGTGGTGCAGGGCGCGAACCCGGTGGTGATGTGCCCCGACCAGACCGCGGTGATCGCGGCGTTCTCGCGCGACGACCTGTTCACCGTGCTGCACGAACAGGTGCTCACCGATACGGCCCGGTACGCCGACGTGGTGCTGCCCGCCACCACCGCGTTCGAGATCGACGATGTGATGACCAGCTACGGCACCCACGCGGTGCAGCCGGTACGAGCCGTCATCGATCGGGTGGGTGAGAGCCGTTCGAACGACGAGTTCGGGCTGGCGCTCGCGGACCGCCTGGGCATGGCGTGGGCCGCCACGGTGCCGACAGGCGCTGCTGCCCGGGCCGCAGTGGTCGACGACGCCGGTCCACGTCAGGTGGAGATGGCCTGCACCCAGTTCGTCGACACGCTGCCGTTCGAGGGTCGGGCGCGGCTGGTCGACCCGGTGCACGGGGCGCCCCGGTATGTCGCGCCCCGTCACACGGCGCCAGGCTCGCCGTACCCGCTGTCGCTCATCACGCCCGCCACGTCGCGGTTGGTGAACTCGATGTTCGGCGAGTTCCAGAGTCCCGAACCCGCAGTGCTGCTGCACCCGGCCGATGCCGCTGCTCGAGGGCTCGCGGCCGGCGACGACGTGGTGGTGGCGAACGACCTCGGTGAGGTGCGGGCCCGCCTCGAGGTGGACGACGCCACACGGCCCGGCGTCGTGGTGATGGCCAAGGGCGTGTGGCTCGGTCGTCACGCCGACGGTCGGGGTGTGAACGTGCTCACCCCGGCGACCTCGGACGAATTGGCCGACGGTGCCTGCTTCAACGACGCCCGGGTCGAGGTGCGCCGGGCCTAGGTGACTTGCGCACCCCGTCCGACGGGTATAGGGCTTGCTGTACATCACCGGACAGGGATTCCTGGGCCGGTGACCCAAGCGCCGACTGGAGTGGACATGGGTGCAAGCTTTCTGATCACACTGCGCGAGGGCCTCGAGATCTCGCTCGTGCTGGCCATCGTGCTGGCCTACCTCGCGAAGACCGGACGCCGGTCGCTGTTCCCTGCGGTGGCCATGGGCG
>JBEICS010000177.1:0-5276 GCA_040383925.1 Acidimicrobiaceae bacterium
GCGTGTGGCACCGGTGCCTGCGCCAGCGCGTGGGCAGCTGCCGCGTGGGGACTGGTCCCGTCGGCGGCAGCCGAAATCCTCGTGCACATGGACGGCGGAAGTGCCAGGGTGCGGTTGCACGATCCCGCCCCCGGCCAGGTCACCTTGGTCGGACCCGCCGTGTTCGTCGCTGCCATCACCGTCGAACTCGACCCGTCCGACCTGCTCCGCACCACCGCATGAGGCCCGCCCGATGACATCTCCCTACCAGGAAGCGCTCGGCTCCACGCTGATCGAGCGCACCAAGCGCGAGCGCATCGTGCTGGTTGGCGTCACCCTGCCGGGCCACACCGACGACGACACCGAGGCGGGCCTCGACGAACTGGCGCTGCTCATCGACACCGCCGGTGCCGACGAGGTGGGCCGCCTGGTGCAGCGTCGCGACACCCCCGACCACACCTGGTACATCGGCAAGGGCAAGGCCGACGAGTTGAAGGACCTGTGCCTCGAGGTCGATGCCGACACCGTGGTGTTCGACAACGACCTCGCCCCGGCTCAGCAGTACAACCTCGAGAAGTTGCTCGGCCGCACAGCCATCGACCGCACTGCGGTCATCCTCGACATCTTCGCCCAGAATGCCCACACCCTCGAGGGCAAGGCCCAGGTCGAGCTCGCACTGCTGCGGTACCGCTTGCCGCGACTACGGCGCGGCGCCAACGCCAAGTTGTCGCAGCAGCGCGGTGGTGTGGGCAGCCGTTTCGGTGGCGGCGAGACCAAGCTCGAGGTCGACCGGCGTCGCATCAAGAACCGCATCGCCACCCTCGAGCGCGAGCTGCGCGAACTGGGTCACACCCGCGAACTGCAGCGCAAGGGCCGCACCCGCAGCGGCCTCGCCGCCGTCACCATCGTCGGCTACACCAACGCCGGCAAGTCGACGCTGTTGAACCGCCTCACGCGTGCCGGGGTACTGGTGGAGGACCGGCTCTTCGCCACCCTCGACCCCACCACCCGTCGGCTCGCCCTACCCGGTGGCGAGCCGGTGCTGCTCACCGACACCGTCGGGTTCGTGCGTCGCCTGCCGCACGGCCTGATCGAGGCGTTCAAGAGCACGCTCGAGGTGGCGCGCACCGCCGACTTCCTGGTGCACGTGGTCGATGCCTCGGCCCCCGACCCTGAGGGTCAGATCGATGCGGTGCACGTGGTGCTCGACGAGATCGAGGCGCGCGGAGTTCCCGAACTGCTCGTGTTCAACAAGGCCGACCTCGCCCCCGAGGTGGCGGCCGAACTGGTGGCCGAGCACGAAGGGTCGGTGGCCCTCAGCGCCGCAACCGGCGACGGCATCGACCAGTTCCTCACGGTGCTGGCCGACCGACTCCGCGCGCTGGGCACCGTGGTGGAACTGCTCGGACCCTATGAACGCGGCGATGTGGTGGCCGCCATCCACCGCGAGGGCGAGGTGGTGTCGACGGCGAACGACGAGGCCGGCCTGCGTATCCGGGCCCGTCTCGCCGGCGCCTCGGCCGGCCGACTCTCCGAGTTCATCGTCGACAGCGCGGCGCGGTGACCCCTGCCGATCTCGCGCCGGGCCGCCCTCATCGGGCAGGATGACAGCACCATGAGCCAGCCCGAGGGCTTCGTCCCGCCTCCGTACCCCTACGACCGGCTCGATCGCTTCGCTGCGCTCGGGGCCCAGTTCGACGGTGGCATCGTCGACTTGTCGATCGGCACCCCCTGCGATCCGCCGCCGACGGTCGTGCTGGAGGCGCTCGCCACGTCCGACAGCGAGCGCGGCTATCCGCCCAGCATCGGCACGCCTGCGTTGCGCAACGCCATCCGGGCCTGGATCGACCGGCGCTTCGGCATCGATGTGCCCGCGGCGCAGATCGCCGCCTGCGTGGGTACCAAGGAATTCGTCGCCACCACACCGCACTACCTGCGGCTGCGCACTCCGTCGCGCGACACCGTGCTGTACCCCGCCGTGGCGTACCCCACCTACGAGATGGGTGCCGTCCTGGCCGGATGCCGACCGGTGGCAGTACCCATGGCCGCGGGCGGTGGCCTCGATCTGTGGGCCATCGACCCGGCCGACGCGGCGCGGGCGCTGATGCTGTGGGTGAACAGCCCGTCGAACCCCACGGGCGCGCTCGACGACCTCGACGCCGCCGCGGCCTGGGGCCGTCGTCACGGTGTGCCCGTGTTCAGCGACGAGTGCTACGTCGAGTTCACGTGGGACGGCCCGGCGCGCACCATCCTCGAGGGTGGACTCGACGGTGTCGTAGCGGTGCACTCGCTGTCGAAGCGCTCGAACCTCGCCGGACTGCGCGTGGGCTTCTACGCAGGCGACGCCGAACTCGTCGACTACCTGAAGGAAGTGCGCAAGCACGTCGGCATGCTCGTTCCCGGTCCGGCCCAGGCCGCCGGGGCAGCCGCCCTGGCCGACGACCGCCACGTCACCGAACAGCGCGATCGCTATCGCCGCCGTCTCGAGCGCACGGCTGCCGTGCTCGGCGCCTGGTCGGGCATCGCAATCGGCCAACCGCGAGGTGGCTTCTACCTCTGGTTCGACGCCGGCGACGGCTGGGCATTCGCCGAGCGACTGGCGACTGCCGGTGGCGCGCTGGTGAGCCCTGGCGACTTCTACGGAGCAGGTGGTGCCAACAACGTGCGCGTGGCCGTGGTACAACCTGACGACCGGATCGAGTTGATCGCTCGTCGACTAGGGGTGCAGTGATGTCCAATCCGTCCTACCAGCCCGGGCCCGGGGCCCCCTACCAGCCGTACGGTGCCCAGCAGCCACCGCTCATCTCGCCGTCGCCACGCCATTCGCGTTCGGGTGCCGTCGCCGCGGCGGTGTTCGTGCTGCTCGCCGGTGTGGCCGGTGGCATCGTCATGCTGCTGCTCGCCAACACGCGCCACGACAAGGCGGTCGAAGATCTTGCCCGGTCGCCGATCGGCTGCGCCACGACCCTCGACTTCGCCGACACCGGCACGTTCGTGCTGTTCGTCGAGACCAAGGGAAGGGTTGGTGCCCTCGACGGCGACTGCCCCAACGCCGATCGCAGCTACGCCTATGCCGGCATCGAAACACCCGATGTCGCGATCATCATCACCGACAGCGAGGGCACCGAGGTCGGCGTGTCGCGCGATCGGTCGAAGAGCTACGACCGGGGCATCTACGTGGGCGAGTCGGTGGGCACGGTCACCATCTCCGAACCCGGCGAGTACGTGCTCACCGCATCGTCGGCCGAGGCCGAGGTGGTCGTCACCGTTGGCAAGGACCCGGCCGATGCAGCGGGGTCGCTGCGTGTCGGCGGCTTCATCGCCATCGGTGCGGGCGTGGTGGTCGGCCTGTTGATGCTGCTGCTGGCGATGCGCCGCGGCAAGGACCAGCCCATGGCTCCCGCCGCACCCACCGCAGCACCTGTCGCCGGTGCGCCGGGCTACGACGTGTACACGCCCTCGGCCCCCACCGCCTCGATGCCCCCGGTGCAGATGCCGCCCGTCCAGGCGCCCCCGGTGCAGTCACCCACCGTGCAGCAGCCGAGCGTGCCGCCCTCGCCGTTCGCGCCGCCCACCGAGGTGCTGCCGACCCAGCCGCCACAGGGCGGTCAATGGCCGGCTCCACCGACGACCTGACCCCGTTCCCCGCTCAGAGGCGGCGCATCACGGTGACGACCTTGCCGAACACGGTGACTTCACCGGCGTCGAACACCATCGGGCTGAGCCGGGCATTCGACGGCACCAGCGTGACGGTGTTGCCGCTGCGCTTGTAGGTCTTCACCGTGGCCTCTTCGTTCGGGATGCCGGCCACGACCACGTCGCCGTTGTCGGCGGTGACCTGAGCGCGGGCGACGACGAAGTCGCCGTCGAGGATGCCCATCTCGATCATCGAGTCGCCGCGTACCCGCAGCATGAAGAGGTCGCCGTCGCCGACGAAGTCTTCCGGCAGGGGCAGCACCTCTTCGACGTTCTCCTGGGCCAACACGTTCGACCCGGCGGCGACATCGCCCACCAGGGGCACGTGGCGCACGGGGCGGCGCTCGATGGCGACACCCGAGTTGGGATCGAACCGCACCTCGATGGCGCGGGGCTTGGTTGGGTCGCGGCGCAGATAGCCCATGCGCTCGAGCGATGCCAGGTGGGTGTGCACCGTGGAGGGGGAGGTGAGCCCGACCGACTCGCCGATCTCGCGCACGCTGGGCGGGTAGCCGCGCTCGCGCATGCTGGTTTCGATCACGTCGAGGATGCCGCGCTGGCGGGCGGTGAGCTGTTCGGACATGGGCGGCAGCGTACACGCGTTCGGTGAGCGGGTCAAACACCCGTTCGGCAACATATGTTCGACTCCAGGGTTGACAACCGAACGACTGTTCGTACATACTGCCGAACAGGCGTTCGTTCTGTCCCGACGCTTCAGTCCCGAAGCTTCCGCCCCGAAAGAGGTTCCCGATGTCCGCAGCTTTCGTCTCCGCTCCCCGGCACCAGGCTCTCGCGCGGCGCACCCCGGCGGTCACCCGTCGGGAAGCTGACGGTTTCGTCGTCCGGGTCCCCACCCGGTACGCCACCCCCGCCCCCAGCAGGTCGACGTATCGGCGTCGTCGTCTCGTGCTGGCGGCGTTCGTGCTGTCGTTGGTCGGTGTGGTCGGTCTGGCCGCCACCTCCGGCCGTGCCGACCACGGCAGCACGACTGGTTCGATGCGCACCTATCTGGTGCAGCCGGGCGACACCCTGTGGGCGCTGGCCGATCAGTTCCACGGTGCGCTCAGCCAGACGGCCTACGTCGACCTGCTCGTCGAGGTGAACGGTGGCGCCACCATCCGCACGGGGCAGCAGATCGTGCTGCCGTAGAGGGCGGCGAGTAGCGTGGGCGGCGCATGCGCTGTCCGTCCTGTCAGGCCAACGACTCCAAGGTCATCGACTCGCGAGAGGCCGACGAGGGCGCATCCATCCGTCGTCGTCGCTCGTGTCTGCAGTGCAACCAGCGGTTCACCACCTATGAGCGCATCGAAGAGGTGCCGTTGGTGGTGCTGAAGTCGAACGGTCAGCGTCAGCCGTTCGACCGGGCCAAGATCGTCGCCGGCATCGCTGCCGCGGCCAAGGGGCGTCCGGTGGCGCCCGAGGCGTTCGATCAACTGGCCGAAGACGTCGAGGACGAGATGCGCCTGTTGGGCAACGAGATCACCACCCAGACCGTCGGCCGGGCCGTACTCGAGCGTCTGCGCAGCCTCGACGAGGTGGTGTACCTCCGCTTCGCCAGCGTCTACAAGGGCTTCGACGCCGCCGCCGACTTCCAGCGCGAA
>JBEICS010000178.1:0-5267 GCA_040383925.1 Acidimicrobiaceae bacterium
GGTGCGCGACCTGCGCACCCACGGGGTGCGCCTGGGGGTGCTGACCAACAATGTGCGCGAGTTCCGCCCGCTGTGGTGGGACCTGCTGCCCTTCGACGACTGGTTCGACGACATCGTCGACAGTCACGAGGTGGGCCTGCGCAAACCCGACCCGGCGATCTATCAACTCGCCCTGGGCAGGCTGGGCGCTGCAGCCGAGCGCACGGCATTCCTCGACGACGTGGCGACCAATGTGGACGCCGCCACACGGGTGGGCATGGTGGGCGTGCTGGTGGATGACGACCCACTGCCCGCGGTGGCGACAGTACGCGCCCTGGTGGGGCTGAGCCGCGGCTGAGCGGGCGTGGCGGCTGCCGCCACCAGGTGCACTGCGGCCACACCAGCAGCATGCAGCGCCTGCTGCGCCGCCAGCAGTGTGGCGCCGGTGGTGACCACGTCGTCGATGAGCAGCACGGTGAGCGGACGCACCGCCTGACGCGAGCGGAACTGCGGACCCTCGAGCCGTTCGGCCCGACTGCGCCCGGTTTGCGCGGCGCCGTGGGTGCGGTAGAGCAGGCGGCGGCACGGCACCCCCATCTCGCGAGCGACCGCACGGGCCAACAGTTCGGCCTGGTCGAACCCGCGGTGGGCCAGGCGGGCCCGGCTGGTGGGTGCCCAGGTGACCACGTCGACCGGTACCTGGGCCAGACCGAGCCGCCTCACCATGAGGCGGGCAACATGCCGGGCGACCGAGCGCCGATTGCGGTACTTCAGCGCCAGCAGGGTGCTGCGCGCCGTGCCGTCGAACGGCATGGCGGCCGCAATGCCCTGGGGGTCGAACACGGCACGCGTGGCCGCCAGTGAGAAGCGACAGGCCCGGCACAGGTCGGGGCCGGGTTGGTGGCAGCTGGCGCAGCGGTGGAGGAAGACGGGCAGCGAGGTCATGGATCGCAGCCTGCCCGAGGGGTGTGGCACGGTAAGGTCGCCGCCCGTGCCCATCACCGAGATCACCAGCAGCCGCGCCTACGCCCCGTCGTCGGTGGCTGCCGACTGGGCGATCCGACTGTCGCGGTGCGTCGCCGGCCTGTTCCTGTTCGGTGCCGGCATCGCGTTCATCCTCGAGGCCCACCTCGGTGCAGCACCGTGGGACGCGTTCCATCAGGGCGTCAGCGAACTCACCGGTATCTCGGTGGGCAAGGTGATCGTCCTCACCGGTCTGGCACTGCTGCTGCTGTGGATCCCGCTGCGCCAGCGCCCCGGCGTGGGCACCATCTTGAACGCCCTCGAGATCGGTTTCGTGGTCGACCTCGTCGAGCCGCTCATCCCCGACACCGCGGGCATCGTCGTGCGCGTCGTCTACCTGGCGGGCGGCATCGTGCTGATGGGTATCGGCTCGGGCCTCTACATCGGTGCTGGCCTCGGTCCAGGCCCGCGCGACGGCATCATGCTCGGCCTCAGCCAGCGCGGGATCAGTGTGCGCCTCGCCCGCACCGTGGTGGAGGCGACGGTACTCGTACTGGGCTGGTTGCTCGGCGGCTCGATCGGCGTGGGCACTGTGGCCTTCATGCTGACCATCGGTCCGATGGTGCAGTTCTTCCTCCCCCGCCTCAGCTTGCCGCCGCGCGGGAGCGCCGAATCTCAGTAGCGCCCGGATCAGTAGCGCCCGGATCAGTAGCGCCTGATCAGTAGCGGTAGTGCTCGGCCTTGAACGGGCCGCTCGGGTCGACGCCCAGATAGTCGGCCTGCTCGTCGGTGAGCTTGGTCAGTTTCACACCCAGCGCATCGAGGTGCAGCGCCGCCACCTTTTCGTCGAGCCGCTTGGGCAGCACGTACACGCCCGTCGGGTAGTTCTCGAGGTGGTTGAACAGCTCCATCTGGGCGATGACCTGATTGCTGAACGAGCAGCTCATCACGAAGCTGGGGTGGCCGGTGGCGCAGCCCAGGTTCACCAGACGGCCCTCGGCCAACACGATGACCGAGTGGCCGTCGTCGAAGGTCCACAGGTCGGTGCCGGGCTTCAGTTCGTCGCGGGTGGCACCGCTGCGGGCCAGGCCGGCCATGTCGATCTCGCTGTCGAAGTGGCCGATGTTGCACACGATGGCGTTGTGCTTCATCTTCGCCATGTGCTCGACCGTGATGATGTGGTCGTTGCCGGTGGCCGACACGAAGATGTCGACCGAGCCGACGATGTCGTCGAGCGTGGTGACCTGGTAGCCCTCCATCGCCGCCTGCAGGGCGTTGATGGGGTCGATCTCGGTGACGATGACGCGGGCGCCCTGACCGGTGAGCGCCTGGGCGCAGCCCTTGCCCACGTCGCCGTAGCCGCACACGACGGCCACCTTGCCGGCGATCATCACGTCGGTGGCACGGCAGATGGCGTCGATCAGCGAGTGGCGGCAGCCGTAGAGGTTGTCGAACTTGCTCTTGGTGACCGAGTCGTTCACGTTGATGGCCGGGAACAGCAACTCGCCGCGCTCGTGCATCTTGTACAGACGCATCACGCCGGTGGTGGTCTCCTCGGTGACGCCCTGCACGCCGTTGGCCATGCGCGTCCACTTGGTGGGGTCGGTCTTCAGCGACCGCTGCAGCAGGCCGAGCACGATGGCGAACTCGGCGTTCGACGCCGTGGTGGGGTCGGGCACCTCGCCCGACGCCTCGAACTCGACACCCTTGTGCAGCAGCAGGGTGGCGTCGCCGCCGTCGTCGAGGATCATGTTCGGGCCGTCTTCGCCGTTGGGACCGACGGGCCAGCTCATCATCTGCTCGGTGCACCACCAGTACTCTTCGAGCGTCTCGCCCTTCCAGGCGAACACAGGGATGCCCTGAGGGTCGTCGGGGGTGCCGTTGGGGCCCACCGCCACGGCAGCCGCGGCGTGATCCTGCGTGGAGAAGATGTTGCAGCTGGCCCAACGCACCTCGGCGCCGAGCTCGACCAGGGTCTCGATGAGCACCGCCGTCTGGATGGTCATGTGCAGCGAACCTGAGATGCGGGCACCGGCGAGCGGCTTGCTGGGGCCGTACTCCTTGCGCAGGGCCCGCAGGCCGGGCATCTCGTGCTCGGCGAGATGGATCTCCTTGCGACCGAACGGGGCGAGCGACAGATCGGCAACTCGGAAGTCGCGGCGCTGGGCGGGCGAAGACGACACGGGGATTCCTTTCGGGCGCGGAGCAGGGAGGACGCCCGCGCGAAGCGCCCGAAGTGTACCGCTCAGTCGGCGAGCACGACGGCAGACGCGTCGAACAGGTAATGCGCGTAGCCGTTGAAGTTGTAGACCCAAGCGGTGGACGACGCGCCGTACTTCACCACGGCCAGGTTGGGCACCGGCACGTTCTCGACCATGTTGAGGTTGGAGGTGGCGGGGCGCTGCCCGGTGGGCAACTGGTCGGGGAACACGCTCACATAGCTCGAGGCCGCCTGGCTGGCGTACTGGCGGCGAAGACTGGCCGAGGTGAGGTTGCCGATGACGGCCATCTGATTGCCCACCGCCACGCCACCGATGTTCACCGAGGCGACGAAGTCGGCGAAGCTCCACGGCTCGGCCTGACCCGGGCCGAGCTCCACGTTGCCGAACGCCGCCTCGCGGGTGTCGAACACACGGAACGGGGCGCTGAGCGGCACGATGCGCCCGGCACGCGTCTCGTCGGGGCGACGTTCGAGGTAGCCCACCACATCGACGGCCAGGTGCGTGGTGCCGGTGTTGTTGAACAGGCGCACCTTGCCATCGGCGGCGTTCACCGGGACGATGACGAGGTTGGGCTTGACGAGACCCTTCGACAGGTTCAGGTTCGATGTGCGCGGCGCGGCGGCCACGGGGTCGGGCACCACGGCCACGAAGGTGTCAGCGCTGCCCACCTCGGTGTTCACACCGGTGACATTCAGCACCACACCCACCACGTCGGCGGTGTTCGGCACGGTGATCGCGCCCACCGTGGCGCCGCGGATGGGCAGTTCGACCGACTGCCCCTGCCCGATGCCCGGGCAGAGGTTGCAGCGCGAGTCGTAGATACGGCCTGGCGTGACGGGCACCAGACGGGCACCACGATCGGGGTTGGCGCTCGTGGCGATCCAGCCGAACACGTCGACGATGACGTCGGCGCTGCCGGTGGCCGCGCTGCTGAACAACCGGATCGACAACTTGCCGTCGGTACCGGGACGCACGATGGCCAGGTTGGGCACGGTCTGGCCCTTGGTGAAGTTGATGATCGACGTGGCGGTTGCCGGGGGCGACCCGGCCGCGAAGGCGTTCAGCCAGCCGCTGGCGGTGGGCGACGTGACCGTGATGTTCACCACCACCGCAAGCACCCGCGAACCGTCGGCAGGTACCCCACCCTGGCCCAGCAGCGGAATGTCGAACGTGGGCTGGTCGGGCGTGGCGGCTTTCGGGCCCGGGGCGGGCTCGTTCACCGCAGGCTCGTTCGGCCGCGAGTCGTAGATGCGCGTGGGGGTGAGCGGGAAGAACTCGCCACCGGCACCCAACCCGGGCGCAGCCTGCACCGACGCCACGGGCGAGGTGGGCGACGGCACCACCACCGCAGTGGCGGCCACCAGCGCGCAGACGGCCCAACGCAGGGCGTGGCGCGGCGAGTTCATGGCGTCAGTATTGCCGATGCCGACTACGCGTTGGCGTCGCCGAAGGTGGGCGCGATGTGCTCGGCAGCGATGCGCTCCATGAGGCGCGCGTGGGTCGCCTCGTCGACGGCGACGGCCTCGTCGACGAGCATCACCGGGATGCCGTCGCGCACCTCGTACCGGCGGTGCAGCCGCGGGTTGTACAGGCCCTCGGTGTCGCCGAGGTAGTAGAGCGGGCCCTTGTCGTCGGGGCAGGCCAGCACGGCCAGGAGACGGGTGTCGAGCGACATGCGTTGTCTCTTTCTCGAATGGGTACTTACGGGTACGGACGGTCGGGGACGGATCAGCCTGCAGCCACGAGCGCGAGCACTTCGGCGACACGGCGGTCGCACTCGTCGCGGTCGGGTGCCTCGAGGTTCAGGCGGAGCAGGGGCTCGGTGTTCGAAGGGCGCAGGTTGAACCACCAGGCTCCGCAGTCGACAGTGAGGCCGTCGAGTCGGTCCTGGGCGGCGCCCGCGAAAGCAGCGGCCACCCGCTCGATGACGTCGAGCGGTGATGCGACCTGGGTGTTGATCTCTCCACTCGAGGCGTAGCGCTCGAACGGCTTGCGCATCGTCGACAGCGACTGACCCGAGCGGCTCAGTTCGGCCAGCACGAACATGCTGGCGATGAGACCGCTGTCGGCGCGGAAGTTGTCGAGGAAGTAGTAGTGCGCCGA
>JBEICS010000179.1:0-5190 GCA_040383925.1 Acidimicrobiaceae bacterium
CTGGTCGCTGCCGGGTTGCTCGTCGCCGCGTGCGGCGACGACGACGCCAGCACCGACACCACTGCCGCCGCAGTGGAGACCACTGCCGCCGCAGTGGAGACCACCGCCGCCGCCGAGACCACCGCTCCCGCAGCGGAGACCACGGCACCCGCCGCCGAGACCACGGCCGCTCCGGCCGAGGGTCTCGCCAGCGCCGACGCGCTCGCCCGCGTCGAGGCCTTCCGCCAGCCCGTCACCGAACTGCCCTTCAGCACGCCGGTGGCCGCCGAGGCCGGCAAGAAGGTGTTCTACGTGCAGTGCGGCGTCGCCGTCTGCGCCGAGATCGCTGTCGGCATCGAGGCCGCTTCTGCAGCCGCAGGGTGGACCTACGAGACCGCGTCGCACCAGGACACGCCCGACACCGTCGCGTCGGCCTTCGACGCCGCCATCGCTGCCGGTGCCGATGTCATCCTCACCAGCGGCAACCCGCGTGAGTGGTTCGCCTCGCAGTTGGCCACGCTGAAGGACAGCGGCATCCCGGTCATCGCCTGGTCGCTGCCCGAGGGCTACGAGCCGGGCGACGGCATCGCCGCCAACCTGCTCACCCAGGACGACTACTACTTCTACGGCGTGCTGATGGCCGACTACGCGGCCGCCACCACCGTCACCGGCAACATCCACTTCGTCGGCCTGCCCACCTTCCCGGTGCTGTCGATCGTGCAGCAGGGCTTCACCGACGAGATCGCCACCGCCTGCCCCACGTGCACCGTGGAAGTCAGCGAAGTCGCGGTCACCGACATCGGCACCAACCTGCCCGGCCAGATCACCTCGGCCCTGCAGGCGAACCCCGATCTCGACATGATCGTCTACGCCTTCGGCGGCATGCTGTACGGCGTGCCCGACGCCCTCGACGCCGCCGGTCTGGTGAACCAGGCCAAGGCCGTGTCGCAGGCCGGTGGCCCGCTGAACTTCGGCTTCATCGCCAACGACCAGCACCAGGTGGCCGAAGTGGCCCTCGCCTCCGAGCTGCTCGGCTGGCGTGCCATCGACGCCGCTGCCCGCGTGCTCGCCGGCGAAGGCCCGGGCCGCGCCGAGACCCCGGCCAACGCTGTGGTCGACGGCCACCCCGACATCTTGTCGGGCGGTCTGCCGCTGCAGATCCTCGAGAAGAGCTCGATCGCCGATCCGTCCGCACTGTGGATCGGTGTCGAGGGCTTCCAGGACCAGTTCAAGGCGCTGTGGGGCGTCTGATCCGGTTCGGCCGTCACGTGTCGACCCCGTCGGGCCCGTGCCGGCGCTGATCGACGAACAGGCAGGTGGGGTCGGTGCACGCACCGACCCCACCGCTGTTCTTCGCATCGACTCGTTGTCGAAGACCTACCCGGGGCAGGTCGCGCTCGACGCGGCTCGCCTCGAGGTGCGCCCCGGAGAGGTGCACGCCCTCGTGGGCCAGAACGGCTCGGGGAAGTCGACGCTCATCAAATTGCTCGGGGGCTACATCCAGGCCGACCATGGCGCTGCGGTCCAGTTCGACGGCCGCCCCGTCGACCTGTGGCACCTCGGTCACGACGACCGCCAACGCATTCGTATCGTGCACCAGGACCTCGGCCTGGTGCCTGCCCTGTCGGCGATCGAGAACCTCGGCCTCGGCCGCGGGTACATCACCGGTGCCGGTGGGCGCATCAAGTGGCGCTCCGAGGCAGCCCGCGCCCAAGAGCTGCTGCTCCGCTTCGGGCTCGCCCCCGACGTGCGCCAACCGGTGGGCGCACTCACCGCGGCCGAACGGGCGGCCATCGCCATCGTGCGCGCCCTGCAGGACTGGGACGCCGAGCAGGCCGGGCTGCTCGTCCTCGACGAACCCACCGCGTCGCTGAACCGCCGCGAGGTCGACGCCCTGTTCCGCGAGGTGCGGCGTGTGGCCGGCCTCGGGGCGGGAGTGTTGTTCGTCAGCCACATGCTCGACGAGGTACTCGACCTCGCCGACCGCGTGACGGTGTTGCGCGACGGCAAGGTGGTCGCCGAAGGCGTGCCCACGCGCAATCTGAACGAGCGCGCGCTCGTCGACCTCATCGTCGGTCGATCGATGAGCGACCTGTACCCGAGCGTCGTCACACCGCCCACCGGGCGTCCGGTGCTCGAGGCCGAGATGGTGTTCGGCATCACGCTGCGCGGGGTGAACCTGAAGGTGCATGCCGGCGAAGTAGTGGGCGTGGCCGGCCTGGTGGGCTCGGGTCGCGACGAGATCGCCGGCGCCCTCGCCGGCGTCACCCCGCGATTCGCGGGCAAGGTGCTGGTCGACAAGACCAAGGTGTTCGCCACCCCGCGCGACGCGCTGCGTGCCGGTGTGGCGTTGGTGCCGGCCGACCGCAAGGGCCTGGCGCTCGACCCCGAGGACCGCCTCGTCGAGCATGTGCCGCTGCCTCGCCTCGGCCCGTTCCAGGGTCGGTTCCGTCTGCACCACCGGGCCGTTCGGGCCGATGTGGCCGAGTGGGTGGAACGACTCGAGGTGCAGCCGCCGCTGTTGGGTCGGCGGATGGGCAAGTTCTCGGGTGGCAACCAGCAAAAGGCCGTTCTCGCCCGCTGGCTGCGCACCGAACCGAAGGTGCTGCTGCTCGACGAGCCCACCCAGGGCGTCGACGTGGGAGCGAAGGCATCCATCTACCGGCACATCGTCGATGCCGCGGCCGACGGCATGGCTGTGCTCATCGCCTCGTCCGACGCCGAGGAACTCGTGCACCTCTGCGACCGGGTGCTCGTGCTGCGCGCCGGCATGTTGAGCGCCGAGTTGTCGGGCCCGAACCTCACCGAGGAACGGCTGGTGGCCGAGACCCTCGGCGCCACCTCCGACCGCAAGCACCTCAAGGTGTCGCGCGAGCCGGTGCTCATGAAAGTCATCCGCGACGACGCCGACATCGAGCCCGATGCCGTCGCACCGCCACCGCCGCCGGTGGTGGACGAATCGCCGGCCCCCGTCGTGGGCGGCCGCCTGAGCGCATGGGTCAGGCGTACGCTCGACCGACTGCGAAAGAAGAGCTGAACCGTCATGCAGATCGACGAACGCACCGGCGAGGTGGTCCGGCGGCCGACGCTGAAGAAGAACAAGATCACCCGGCGTCACCGGGTGGTGAACGAACGCATCGAGCGCAGCAAGAGGATCGACAGCCGCTTCGACACCCGGCGGTCGCCGTTCAAGTGGAAGAAGTTGCACCCGCGCAACATCGGCGTGGTGTACCTGTACGCGCTCATCTGGGTGGTCTTCACCCTGTGGATCCCCGACACCTGGACGATGTGGCTCACCCACCGTTCGGTGCTGAACTCGAACGCCATCTTGATGGTCATCGCGCTCGGCCTGCTGGTGCCGCTGTCGGCAGGTGTGTTCGACCTGTCGATCGGCGCCACCATCTCGGCGGCGTCTGTCACTGCCGGCTGGGCGATGATCGAAGCCCAATGGTCGGTTCCCGCCTCCATCGCGGCGGCGCTGCTGGTGGGCCTGGTGGTGGGCAACCTCAACGGCTTCCTGGTGGTGAAGATCAAGATCGACTCGTTCATCGCCACGCTCGGCGTGAGTTCCATCCTCACCGCCTATT
This sequence comes from Acidimicrobiaceae bacterium, assembly GCA_040383925.1. Lineage (GTDB taxonomy): Bacteria > Actinomycetota > Acidimicrobiia > Acidimicrobiales > Ilumatobacteraceae > VFMC01. Next base: position 3,567 of record JBEICS010000179.1, read on the forward strand.
CGGTGTGGCGTTCCAACAACCGGTCGATCCTCGGGTTCCCCGACAGCTTCAAGAACCTGGCCACCGAGTTCGCGTTCGGGTTGAACAAGACCGTGCTCTTCGCGCTCATCGTCGCGTTCTGCCTGTGGTTCGTGCTCGAGCACACCGCGGCGGGTCGGTACCTGTTCGCCACCGGTGGCGCACGCGAAGCGGCCCGCCTGGCCGGTGTGCAGACCGACCGCTACGTGTGGGGATCGCTCGTTGCCTCGGCGGTGTTCTCGGCGCTCGGCGGTGTGCTGCTGGCCGCTCAGTTCGGGTCGGCCCAGGCCGGCTCGGGCACGCCCTACCTGCTTCCGGCCTTTGCCGCTGCGTTCCTGGGTGCCACCCAGTTCAAACGGCGCTTCAACGTGTGGGGTGCGCTGCTGGCCGTGTTCGTGCTGCAGTCGGGTGTGAAGGGTCTGCAGTTGGCGGGCGTGGGCACCACGTGGATCGAGAGCCTGTTCTTCGGTATCGCCCTCATCGTGGCCGTCGGGTTCTCGACGTTCCGCAGGCGCGTGCACGGTGGCCAGCGTCGCTGGTGGCGTCGCGAGGAGAGTGGTCCCGACTACTTCCTCGGCCGACTGCTGCGCTGGGGTGTGCCACGCACCGAACAGAGCAAACAGAACGCCGATCAATGGTGGTTCGACCCCGAAGACAAAGAAGGGCACCACATCAAGCCATGAGCGGAGGAGCTTTCCAATGAGCCTCGTCGGAGCACGGGTCCTGCGCAAAGAGGATCCCCGCCTGTTGTCGGGCACCGGCACGTTCGTCGACGACCTGTCGCCGGCGCGCTGTGCATTCGCCATGTTCGTCGGGTCGAGCGAGGCGCACGCCCGTATCACCCATATCGACGTGCGCGCTGCCCTGAAGATGGAGGGCGTGCTCGGCGTGTGGACCGCCGCCGACTTCGTCGACTATCCCGACCTGCCCGGCGGCCTCGACGGCCTCGAGCGGCCGGCGCTGGCCCGCAACATCGTCCGCTTCGTCGGCGAGCCCGTCGCCGTCGTCGTCGCCGAAGACCGGTACCTCGCCGCCGACGCCGCGGCCGCAGTCGACATCGGGTACGAGTCGTTGCCCGTGCACACCACCATCGACGAGGCCGCTGCCGACGGTGCCGAGCTGTTGTTCCCCCGTCGTGGCTCGAACGTCGTCACCATCGTGCCGATGCTCGACGATCTCGAGCGCGATCTCGAGCGTGCCGACCAGCGGGCGCACCTGCGCATCGTGAACCAGCGGTGTGCCGCGGTGCCCATCGAGGCGATGGCCTGCCTCGCCGACTGGAAGCCCGACGGCCTCACGATGTGGGCCACCGTCCAGGCCCCGCACCACCTGCGCAACTACCTCGCCTCGTGGCTCGACATCGCCCAGTCGCAGTGCCGGGTCATCGCCCCCGATGTGGGCGGCGGCTTCGGCTCGAAGATCGTCTGGTACCCCGAACTGTTCCTCATGCCCGTGCTGTCGAAGCTGTTGCGCCGTCCGGTGAAGTTCAGCCAGACCCGCAGCGAGGCGATGGTGCAGATGGCCCACGGCCGCGACCAGGTGCACGACCTCGACGTCGGCTTCGACCACGACGGCACGATCAAGGCGCTGCGGTTCGTCATCAGCC
>JBEICS010000180.1:0-5189 GCA_040383925.1 Acidimicrobiaceae bacterium
GAAGTCGGCGAAGACGCTGTCATCGACGGTGTAGACGACGCCGTTGAACCAGATCAGCCGGCCGTACGGTTCGAACAGGTCGACCACGGCCTGCACCTTCTCGGACGACGGTGGCCCGGACCTGAGGGTCTCGGCCCCTGTTGCAGCGAAGTACGCATCGACGCTGGCCAGCATCTGTTCCTGATGAGCGCTCAGATCGTCGCGTCCGATCACGATCGGCTCCGGCACGGTGACGGACGTGGTGGGGGCCGAGGTTGCGGGGGCCGAGGTTGCGGTGGTCGAGCTTGCGTCGGTCGATGTTGCGGGGGTGCTCGTCGTCGGCGCCAGCGGCGTGGTCGACGCCTCGATGGTCGTGGTCGGCGCCGCCGGCGAATCGCCACCCTCGTCGCCACTGCATCCAGCGATCAGCGCAGCCATCACGATCAACGTTCGGCAGCGCAAGAAGGGCATACACCGAGTCATGGCAAGGCTCCTCGTGGTCTCACGTTCATCGTGGAGGAGCCGTACTGCTGGATGCAGAGCACAACGACCCTGTGGCCACGTTCGCTCGCCACGTGTGCTGGCGCGAGTTCGATTGCTGCCCTCGTGCGCCATGGCGGGGGTGAGACAGCCGCGTTGGTCGTGTTGAACTCCGAATTGGCGAGTCCGTAGACGTCGGATCTTGCGGCCAGGGTCTCGATCGAGGAGGGGGGGGTCGGGTTTTCGCGGCAATGGATGCCGAACTTGTGTGGCCGGGGTCGAGCACTGGATCAGCGCTCGACTCCGGAGACCCCGAGATTTGCTCATTCAGCGTTGACCTACACATCGGCAACGACGGGTTGAATCGATGCCGCCAATGACCCTGCATTGACACCACCGACCAACCCGAACCATCACCGCAAGACGGAAATCGACACCCCGGATCCGGTAGATGACGATTGCCCAGTGCGGCACCTATCCTCTGGGCGGGGCGATGAATGTCGCCTATGAAGAAGGGCGCCGCAGTGCACGATATGAAGCGAGCTGCTGGTGATGACCACACAGCTCGATGGCTCTCCGTGTGTCTGATGCCTCATTCAGGAGTCGGTCACGCGTCGCCCAGGTGTGCGCTTCCTGTCATCGCTTCGTGTTTCTTGTCAAGGAGTGACGTTCTGTTTTGCCGAATTCATCTCGATGGCTGTCCCGTCCGTGACGGCTTGGTGTCTGCGAAGCGCCTGCGAACCTTGTCTTTCGGAGGGGGTCGGAATGACTGCTGAGACGGTCACGGCATTCAGAGGGCGGCACGGCCGGGCCGCTCGTCTGATGGCGTGCACAGCGGCTTTGGCATTTCTCGCAACGAGTTGTTCGGACGACAGCGGTGCTCAGGTGCTGGTTCCGACGACCGTAGGGGTAGACGCTGAACGCCCGATGTCGGTGGAGATCGTTGCGCCGAGATCCTGCGAGATAGCAGGTTGCGTCGGACGGGGCGTCGACACCAGTTCAGGTGAGTTCCGCACCGACTCGGCCGATCTGCTCGTTCCGTCCGGACTTTTTGCGGTCGAGCTCGAGCGCCATTACGTCTCGGGAGGTAGCCGGCCGGGTTGGTTCGGGGTTGGCTGGTCAACGGTGTACGAAACCTCTGTTACCGAGTCGGGTGATGTCATCACGATCGATGCGCCTGTGGGTTTGCAGCCTCGGTGGACAGCCGAGGCCCCAGATGGCTGGGATGTATCTGGCTCAGTAGCCGTCGATCGGCTCGGCGGCGGTGGCGGTTACACCGTCGCGTTTCCGACAGGGGAAGTGTGGACGTTCAACTCCCAAGGGCACCTTGCGCGCTTTAGTTCCCCCTACGGGCAGGTGGTCGACGTCGTCCGTTCGCCGGACTCCGTGACGATCTCGTCGACGCAAGGCGTTGCGCTGACGCTTCAGTTGGAAGGGGGGCTTGTTCGGAATGCCACGACGAGTGACGGCCGATCTGTCGATTACACGTACACCGACAACCGGTTGACGGGGGTGGCTGCTCCAGGCTTGGAGATCAGCTACCTGCACAATGCTGACGGGCTGATGATCGAGGAAGCTCTCGCATCAGGGGTGACGTCGGTCGAGTATGAGGATGCACGCGTTGTTGCGCAGCGGACACTCTCCGGTGACCGCTTCGAACTCGACTACGGCGCGAATTCCGTCGTTGTGACGGGGCTGGATGCGAGCAGCCTCTACGAACACGACGAACTCGGCCGGCTCGTGCGAGTCGTGCAGGGTGGCACCGACATATTGACGCAGTCGTTCGATCAGGAAGGCCGATTGGTTGCACGTGTCGAGCGCGTTCGACCGAGCGGGCAGATCGCGTCGAACACAGAGCGGGAGTTCGCGTCTGACGGTCGGCTTCTGTCAATGACGGTTGATGGTCTGACGTCGAGTTTCGAGTACGACGCGCTCGGACGGGTGACAGCAGTTCGCGGTGCCGACGCGACAGCCTTCGAATATGCCGCTAGCGGCCCACTTCCGACCGCCGTGTTCACGCCAGAGACCGGCCGCAGCGAGTTCGAGATCGATGCTGGCTTCACCGTTGCGGTCACCGACGCCACCGGCGCAACTTCGCTGACCCGTCGCGATCTGCTCGGCAACCCGGTAGCGATCGGGTCCAGCCCGGATGCGCTGTGGACCTTCGAGTTCGATGCAGAGGGCAACATCGTGTCGAGCACATCCGCGATGGGCCGAAGGTGGGAGGCGACCTGGGGGCCCCGCTCGACGCTCCTGTCTCGACGTGACCCGCTTGGCCGTACGTCGTCGTTCGTGTACGACGACGCCGGCCGACTCGTGCGCCAGCAGCTTCCTGGTGGGACGACGACGTACCAGTACACGTCCTCCGGAGACCTCGCCGCGACAACCGAACCTGATGGTGCTCTCACTCGATACGAGTACTCAGCGCCCGGGCGACTTGCCGCCATCGTGAGACCTGGGGAACGAACGTGGCGGGTGTATGCCGACGTTCTGGAGGATGGGTCGACATTGAACTCGACCGTGGCTCCCGACGGATCGATGGTGGAGGAACTGTTCGACGGCCTCGGCCGAGTGATGAGTCGGCGATCGCTGGAGGCCGATGGTTCGCAGACCGAAGTTGTGACGACGAACTACGTATTCGGTCGAGTGATCGAGACCGAAGTTGAACGAGGGGCAAGTCGGCTGACCGGGACGATGGTCTACGACGGCGATGGAAGAGTCGTTGAGGAGACCAGCGTCCTCGACGGAGTGACGACAGCCCGCAGCACATATCAGTTCGCGGACGGTCGCATCGTCCGCGTCGAGACGCTGGCTGATACCTCGACGTATTCCTACGACGAAGCCGGTCGACTGGTGAACGCCAAACAAGGCGACGAGCAGTGGTCGGCGGTGTACCGCGACGGGCGGGTCAGGTCAGTTGACCACAATGGTGAGATCACCCTGATCTCGTACGACCTCGATGGACGCGCCGACACCTTCGTGGAGCCCGACGGTTCCGAGATCATCTGGACATTCGACGATGCCGATCGCCCGGTCAGCCGAACGGTGGCTGACGTGCCGGCCTTCTTCTCCTGGAGTGACGGCGACCAACTCGTGCGATATGCGCCGGCTACTGGGGCGACCTGGGAATGGACGTACGACGAGGCTGGTCGCATGCTCGAAGTTGTCGAGCCGGGAGACACTCAAACCAGCTACGAGTATGTCGATGGCGACATCGTGCGGATTCAGTCGAGTGGTCGTGGAAGCGATCGAGATGATCGTTTCGCCTACAGCGCCCGAGGCCTTCTGGCGAGCGCCGAGACAAGTGCAGGGCTTTTCGAGTACGAGTACGACGCGACAGGGAGCATCCGGTCGATACGGTCATCAGCAGGTAGCGAGTCGTGGACTCTCGATGCTGCCGGGAACGTAGCCGGCGTAGCGGACGGAGACGATGTCTATGGCGTCTCGTACACACCTGACGGAAACCTCGAGTCGATCGAAGGCTCCGCCGGCGAGGTCCTGTCGGTGCGGCGTACTGACGGGATCATCACCGCAATCGATGCCGACGATGACATTGCGATGCGTCTCGAAGTCGACGATGAAGGTCGGCTCTCTTCGGTCGACTGGGGAGATGACACCATTGTCGATGTCGACTGGGTCGGGGTCGAGAGCTTCAGTGTGCGCACCCGAGGTGCTGAGAGTCACTACGACTACATCGTCGACAATGGCCGCCTTACCAACTTCGCGGCTGATGACACACTGTTTCGCGCCACGGTCCAGCGAGGTAATCGCCTCGACACCCTGAAGATCACGGGTGAAGTCACTGGCACCGTTCAGTTCGACCAACTCGGCCGTCCGGCCACCATGTTTGCCGACAACCGGATTTCGTCGATCACGTATGACGAGCGAGGGAGGGTGTCATCCGTCGCAGTGACCGAGGACGGACAGGAGACCGAGCGCACCGCGGTGACCTACGAGGAGGGTGAGCGGCGTATCGATGGCGATGCCGACCTGGTGACCGCTCTGTTCGACGAGTCGGGCGGCCCGCGCCAGCCGCTCCCAGGCGATCTGCCCAACCCCGTGTCGTCGGCGGTGGATGAGCCTCTGCTCACAGGTTCCGGACTCATCGCCGGTGCCGAGCGGCTCGTGAGAGTTCAGCCGGATCCCTTCGCACAGGTCGCCGCGGATGTTCGGCGAGCCACTCCCGAGTTGATGTCGGTGGTCGGCGTGAGCGACAGAGGTCGACTTGCTCGCCAACTGCTTGTCAGCGAGATCAATCGGCTCAGCCCGACGGTGTCGATACAGGGGTCCGACGAGGTACGGGTTCCCATCGTGGACCCGGAGTCGGGAGAGGCCTCTCAGTTCAATCCGTTCATCGATGCCGCTCCGAGTGGTCTCGCGCTGGGTGTACTCGCCCGGGAGGCTGGTGGAGGTGACTCGATCTTCGATCGGGCCCTCGGCACGCTTGGTGACATCGTCGGTGGTGCCATGGCGCTGGTCGGCGACGTAGCACGCTTCGTTGTCTCGAACCCTTTGGCACAGGGTGTGCTGATGGCCGGGCTCAATCGGGTGACCAGTTTTCTCTGCGCTGTGCCGGCCGCGGCATACGCATGCATCGCGGCTCAAGCGACTGTGTTTGTCTCGGGACTGACGCGGTTGGCCACTGCCGTCGTGGCCGCTTGGGACGTATGCACGTCGCGTGATCTGGCGAGCTGCATTCATGAAGGGTTGTCCATCAGCCAGAAGGTCGC
>JBEICS010000181.1:0-5091 GCA_040383925.1 Acidimicrobiaceae bacterium
CGGATCTGGTCGGTCACGTAGGCCCGCACGAACTCCTCCATCGGTGTCGGCTCGGCGGTGCCGTGTCTCGGTGCCGCCCATTCAGGCCGGTTGCGGGTGGAGTCGATGATGGCCGTGTTCACCCATCCAGGGCACAGGCACGAGACGCCCACCTTCGCGGCGCGCAGGCGCTGGTCGTGGAAGAGACCCTCGGTGATGCCGACCACCGCCCACTTGCTGGCCGAGTACGCCGAGTGGCCGGGGAAGTGACCGGCCATCGACGCGGTGTTCACGATGTGGCCGTCGCCGTGCTCGACCAGGTGGGGCAGGAACGCCCGGTGACCGTGGATGACGCCCCACAGGTTCACGTCGAGCACCCAGCGCCATTCGGCCTCGCTCACCCATTCGCCGCCGCCCATGCTGCCGCCCACACCGGCGTTGTTGCACAGCACGTGCACGCGGCCGAATGCGTCGATGGCGGCATCGCGGAGGCGATCGACGGCATCTCCGTCGCTGACGTCGGTGGGCACGCCGATGGCGTGCGCACCGGTGGCCGTGATGGCGTCCACCGCCGCGTCGAGCGCAGGCACCTCCACATCGGCGAGCACCACGTTCATGCCCGCCCGGGCGAACCGTTCGGCGAACGCCCGGCCCATGCCCGAGCCCGCTCCGGTGACCACTGCTGTCTTGCCCTGCACGTTGTCCATCGGCGGATGGTACCGTCCGCGCATGCCGTCGGCCTTCCTGCACCCCTTCGCCAAACCCACCCGCGAGTCGTTCATCCGCATCGTGCGCGGCGAAGGCGCGCTGCTGTGGGACGCCGACGGGAACGAGCTGATCGACGGTATGGCCAGCCTCTGGTACTGCGCCGTCGGCCACGGCCGGGGCGAGATCGCCGACGCGGTGTCCGCCCAGATGCGCACACTCGAGGCCTACAGTTGCTTCGACCCGTTCACCACCGGACCGGCCGACGAACTGGCCGAGCAGTTGCACGACATCGCCCCGATGGCCGATAGCCGGGTGTTCTTCTGCTGCTCGGGCAGCGAGGCCGTCGACAGCGCGATGAAGTTGGCGCGCATGGCCCATGTGCAGGCGGGCCAGCCGCAGCGCAAGCTCATCATCAGCCGGGTGCGCGGCTACCACGGCACGGCGTACGGCGGCACCAGCGCGCAGGGCATCGCCCCCAACCGTGAGAACTTCGGGCCGTACGTGGGCGACGTGGTGCAGGTACCGGCCGACGACGTCGAGTCGCTGGCATCGCTGATGGCCCAGCACAGCGACACCCTCGCCGCGGTGCTCGTCGAGCCGGTGCAGGGCGCGGGCGGCATCTATCCGCCGGCCGAGGGCTACCTCGAATCCGTACGCCGCCTGTGCGACCAGCACGGCGCCTATCTCATCTTCGACGAGGTCATCAGCGGCTACGGCCGTCTCGGCCACTGGTTCGCCGCCCACCGCTTCGGGGTGCGGCCCGATCTGGTGACGTTCGCGAAGGCCGTCACCTCCGGCTACCAGCCGCTCGGCGGCGTGTTCGTGGGCCCGGCACCTCGGGCCGCCCTCGAGGCCGACCCCGACTTCTTCCTGCGCCACGGCTTCACCTACTCGGGCCATGCGTCGGCCTGCGCGGCAGCGCTCGCCAACCTCGCCATCATCCGGCGCGAAGGCCTGCTCGAGCGGGCGCTCCACGTGGGTGCCCGGTTGCGCGACGGCCTGCAGGCGCTGGCGTCCGATGGTGTGATCGACCACACCCGCGGCGACGGGGCGATGTGGGCCGCCGGCCTGCACCCGCACCAGAACTCGACGGCGCTGCGCGACGAGATGTTGCGCAGTGGGGTGATCACGCGGGCCATCAACGCCGACACGCTCACGTTCTGCCCGCCGCTCGTCATCACCGACGAACAGATCGACCGCATCGTCGACGCACTCGCCACGGCGGCCCGCTGATGGACGTCTCCGCCGCCGTCCACGCGCGCATCTCGGCGCGCGACTTCCTGGCCGACCCGGTCGACGACGCCGTGCTGCGCCAGCTGCTGGTCGATGCCTCGTACGCCCCCAGCGGTGGCAACCTCCAGCCGTGGCGCATCTACGTCGTGAACGGCGAGTCGATGACCCGACTGCGCGAGTACCTGCCCACGCAACCGCCGCTCGAAGCCGGCGAGTACGACATCTACCCGAAGGCGCTCACCGAGCCGTACCGCACCAACCGGTTCACCATCGGCGAGCAGATGTACGCCACGCTGGGCATTGCCCGCGACGACAAGCAGGGCCGCTTCCAGCAGTTCGCCCGCAACGGCGACTTCTTCGGCGCACCAGCCGCGCTGTTCTGTTTCATCGACCGCCAGATGGGCCCGCCGCAGTGGTCAGACCTCGGCATGTTCCTGCAGACGTTCATGCTGCTGGCGGTCGAACGTGGTCTGGCCACCTGCGCGCAGGAGTACTGGTCGGTTCGCCACGGGGCGATCGCCTCGTTCGTGGGCGCGCCCGAGAACGAGATGCTGTTCTGCGGCATGTCGATCGGCTACGCCGACCCGGCCGCACCCGTGAATGCGCTGCGCAGCGAGCGGATGCCGCTCGACCAGTGGGCCCGCTTCGTCTGACCACCTGAGAGAGCCATGACCGAACCGATCTTCAACCCCTTCGACCCGGCATTCCGGGCCGACCCGTATCCGTTCTACGCAGCGCTGCGCGAGCACGACCCGGTGCACGTGTCGCCGTTCGGTTTCACGGTGCTCACCCGCTACGACGACGTGGCCCGCACCCTGCGCGGCGCCGAGTTCGCCCGCGACATCGAGGCCCACACCCCGGCGCCGATCGATCCGGTCCGACGGGCCCGGCGCGAGCGGTTCCACGAGCGCCTCGAGCGAGGTGAGGTCGCCAAGACCATCCTCAACCTCGACCCACCCGACCACACCCGCCTGCGCCGCCTGGTGAGCCAGGGCTTCACCCCCACCACCATCGAACGGCTGCGACCCCGGGTGCAGCAATTGGTCGACGATGTGCTCGACCGGGCCGCCGAGCGGGGCGAGATGGAACTGGTCGACGAACTCGCCTTCACCGTGCCGTTCCAGGTGATCAGCGATCTGCTCGACCTGCCCACCGACCACTCCGACGAGGTCCGCGACTGGTCACAGGCCCTCACGGCGTCGCTCGAGCCCACCGCCACCGAGGCCACCCTCGACGCCGCCGAGTCGGCAGGCCGCTCGTTGGGCGAGTACCTGGCAGACGTGATCGAGCATCGTCGACAGCACCTCGGCGACGACCTGCTGTCGACGCTCATCGTCGCCGAGGAGGAGGGCGACCGCCTCTCCCCCGTCGAACTGCGTTCGTTCGTGGTGCTGCTGTACGTGGCCGGCCACGAGACCACGGTGAACCTCATCGGCAACGGCACGCTGGCCCTGCTGCGCCACCCCGACGAACTGCGCCGCTGGGCGGCCGACCCCGGCCTCGACACCACCGCGGTCGACGAACTGCTGCGCTACGACGGCCCGGTGCAGCAGACCGTGCGGGTACCGCTCGACGAGGTGCGTTACGGCGACGTGGCCGTGCCCGCCGGTTCGATGGTGATGACCGTGCTCGGCTCGGCCAGCCACGACCCCGCCGTGTTCGACGAACCCGACGTGCTGCGCCTCGACCGGCCCAACGCCAACCGCCACCTCGGCTTCGCCGCCGGGGTGCACTATTGCCTGGGTGCGTCGCTGGCGAAGCTCGAGGCCCAGGTGGCCCTCACCTCGCTCATCCGCCGTTTCCCCGACGTGCAGTTGGCGGGCGAACCGCGTTGGCGCGACCGCCTCACCATCCGCGGCGTCGAACACCTGCCCCTGTCGCTGCGCTGAGGCGTCGGTCAGCGACTGACGAAGTCGACCAGATCGCTGATGGCTGCCGCGGTGATGTCGGGGCAGGCGATCGGCATCACCTCGATGCCATGGGTGGTACCGAGCACCGTGCGTGCCCGAGCGGGCACACCTGCGCGCAGCAGCAACCGGTAGTAGTTGATGCCCTCGTCGCGCAGCGGGTCGCACTCGTTCACGCTGATCACCGTGCGGGGCAGGCCACGCACATCGTCCTCGGTGGCGAATCCCGGCCAGGCGAGCGGGTCGCGGGCCTCGAACGCCTCGATGCCGTAGCCCATCGCACCCCGGTTGTTGTGCAGGTCGAGGAAGATGCCGTTGTTCTCCGTCGACGACGGGTTCTCGGCCAGCGGCCAGGCGCCCGCGATGTAGGGACACAGCGCATAGAGACCCGACACCAATCCGATGTCGCCGTCGCGGAGCAGTTTCATGCCCGTGGCAAGGGTGAGGTTGCCGCCACCGCTCTCGCCGGCCACCACGATGCGGCTGGTGTCGACACCGAGTGCAGCAGCATTGGCGTGCACCCACTTCAGGCCCGACACGCAGTCGTTCAGACCTGCCGGATACGGGGCGACCTCGGGCACCGACGACGGCGACACCGCGTTGCGGAAGTCGACCATCACCACCACGACGTTACGGTTGGCGATGTTCTTCCCCCAGCCGCTGTAGTTGCCGTCGAAGCAACTCAGCGACGCCATCCCTCCGCCGTGGATGTAGTAGACGCACGGCAGCACGGCGTCGCTGTCGGGGCGCATCACACGGAGGTTGATGGTGTTGCCGTCGGGCTGCGACACGACCTGCTCGACATGGATGCGAAGGCAGGCGGTGGGCGCCGCCTCCTCGGTGTCGCACACCGACATCATCGCCCGATACGCGTTCACCCCGGCGAGCGCCTCGGGTGAGTTCGACTCGACGAGCAACTGGTCACGGTTCGCCACGTCGGGCGCCGCGAAACTGGGCATCGCCGCGAGCAACACCTTGATGCGCGGATCGATACGCGGATCTGACGCCGGATCGACGGTCACGACACACCCCCTGTGGTCGACTCGCCTACGGGTTGGCGAGCAGGTGGATGAGACTACTCGTGTCCCAACGGCGGCCGCCGCGCTCGACGACCTGCGCGTAGAACTGGTCGACCAGTGCCGTCATCGGCAGACGGGCGCCGTTGTTGTCGGCTTCGCGCAGCACGATGTCGAGGTCTTTGCGCATCCACTCGACGGCGAACCCGAACTCGAACTCGCCGCGGGCCATGGTGCGGCCGCGGTTC
>JBEICS010000182.1:0-5090 GCA_040383925.1 Acidimicrobiaceae bacterium
CAGGCTCATGACCACCCGGTACCATCAGCCACGATGACTGCGATCGAACACACCGGCCCCGACTTCGGCGCGAACTCGTGGCTGGTCGACGAGATGTACGCCCGCTACCTGGCCGACCCCGAGTCGGTCGGCGAGTCGTGGCGAGACTTCTTCTCCGACTACCGCCCCGCCCCGGTCACCTTCGGCGGCCCGGCTGCCAACGGCCAGGTCGCCAACAGCCCTGCTGTCGCCGACGGCAACGTTGCCACTGCGCCGGCTCCGCCAGCGGCTCCGGCCCCGGCCGCAGCCACCACCGCCACTGCCACTGCGGGCGACGAGCCCGGCGAGCCCATCCGCGGCGCGGGCGTGGCCATTGCCGCCAACATGGAGCGCAGTCTGTCGGTGCCCACGGCCACCAGCTTCCGCAACGTGCCGGCGAAGTTGCTCGAGGTGAACCGCAAGGTCATCAACGGCTACCGCAGCCGCAGCGGCCAGGGCAAGGTGAGCTTCACCCACCTCATCGGCTACGCCATCGTGCGCGCCATCGCCGACGCGGTGCCCGCCATGAACAACACCTACGTCGAGGGCAGCGACGGCAAGCCGCGCCTCATCCGCAACGCCCACGTGAACATGGGCCTCGCGGTCGACGTGGCCAAGGCCGACGGCAGCCGCACCCTTGTGGTGCCCGTGCTGCGCGACGCCGACACGCTCGATTTCGCCGGCTACCTCGCTGCCTACGAAGAGCTCATCCGCAAGGTGAAGGGCAACAAGCTGGCGGTCAGCGACTTCCAGGGCGCCAGCATCACGCTCACCAACCCCGGCACCATCGGTACCGTGCAGAGCGTGCCCCGCCTGATGCCCGGCCAGGGCGTCATCGTCGGCGTCGGCACCATCGACTACCCGGCCGAGTTCCAGGGCGCCGACGAGCACACGCTCGGCTCGCTCGGCATCAGCAAGGTCGTCACCGTCACCAGCACCTACGACCACCGCATCATCCAGGGCGCCGAGAGCGGCATGTTCCTGAAGCGGGTGCACGAACTGCTGCTCGGCGAGCACGACTTCTACGAAGACGTCTTCCACAGCCTCGGAGTGCCCTACAAGGCGGTCGAGTGGCGCTCCGACGTGAACCCGGTGGGCCGCGACGAGGCGATGCTGCACAAGCAGATGCAGGTGGCCACCCTCATCCGCGTGCACCGCGTGCGCGGTCACCTCATCGCCGACCTCGACCCGCTGCGCTGGCGCGAGCCCGAGATGCCGCCCGAACTCGACCCGGCCACCTATGGCCTCACCATCTGGGACCTCGACCGCGAGTTCCTCACCGGTGGTGTGGGTGGCGTCGACCGCCTCACCCTGGGCGACCTGCTGGGCGTGCTGCGCGACGCCTACTGCCGCACCATCGGCGTCGAGTACATGCACATCCAGAACACCGAAGAGCAGCGCTGGATCCAACAGCAGCTCGAGGGCGTGCACATGGAGTTCAGCAAGGCCGAGAAGCACCGCATCCTCGAGTCGCTGAACTCGGCCGAGTCGTTCGAGAAGTTCCTGGCCACGAAGTACGTGGGCACCAAGCGCTTCGGCCTCGAAGGCGCCGAGTCGGCCATCACCATCCTCGACGAGGTGCTGTCGCAGGCCGCCGACGCCGGTGTGCAGGCGGCGGTGCTGGGCATGGCCCACCGCGGCCGTCTGAACGTGCTCGCCAACATCATGGGCAAGAGCTTCGACCAGATCTTCAAGGAGTTCGAAGGCCACCTCGACCCCAGCTCGGTGCAGGGCTCGGGCGATGTGAAGTACCACCTCGGTGCCGCGGGTACCTACGAATCGGCCGCCGGCAACACCATCGACATCGAGTTGGCCGCCAACCCCAGCCACCTCGAGACCGTCGACCCCATCGTGATGGGCATGGTGCGCGCCATGCAGGACCAGATCGACCCGCCCGGGTCGTTCCCGGCCCTCGCGCTGCTCATCCACGGCGATGCGGCGTTCGCCGGCCAGGGCATCGTGGCCGAGTGCCTGGCCATGAGCGACATCAGCGGCTACCGCGTCGGCGGCACCGTGCACCTCATCATCAACAACCAGATCGGCTTCACCACCTCACCGCAGCACTCGCGCTCGTCGCTGTACTGCAGCGATGTGGCCAAGACGGTGCAGGCGCCCATCTTCCACGTGAACGGCGACGACCCCGAGGCGTGCGCCCGGGTGGCCCGGCTGGCGTTCGAGTACCGCCGGCGGTTCCACAAAGACGTCGTCATCGACATGGTGTGCTACCGGCGCCACGGCCACAACGAGGGCGACGACCCCAGCTACACCCAGCCGCTCATGTACCGCGCCATCGCCGAACGCCGCAGTGTGCGCAAGGTGTACGTCGAGTCGCTCGTGAAGCGCGGCGACATCTCGCTCGAGGAAGCCGAGCGTGCGCTCGACGACTTCCAGTCGAAGTTGCAGGTGGCGCTCGACGAGACCCGCGCCCACGCACCCGGGGTCATCAAGGCCGCCCGACCGCCCCAGCCGCGCGGGGTGCTGCCGCACATCGCCACCGGCGTCGACCGCGGCGTGCTCGACACCATCTTCACCAACCTCACCGCCTACCCCGAGGGCTTCACGCCCCACCCGAAGCTGCTCCGGCAGTTCGCGGCGCGGGCCAAGCAGTACGACGAGACCGGTCTCATCGACTGGGCCACGGCCGAGGCGATGGCCATCGGGTCGCTGGTGCTCGACGGCGTGCCGGTTCGCCTCGCGGGCGAGGACAGCCGCCGCGGCACGTTCAGCCATCGTCACGCCGCTCTCATCGACTACGAGACCGAAGACGTCTTCATCCCGCTCGCCAGCCTGCCCGGCGCTCAGGCCCAGTTCTGGGTGTACGACTCGCTGCTCAGCGAATACGCCGCGCTGGGCTACGAGTACGGCTACGCGCACACCAACCCCGAGGCGTTGGTGCTGTGGGAGGCGCAGTTCGGCGACTTCGTGAACGGCGCGCAGATCATCATCGACCAGTACCTCGTCGCCGCGGAAGACAAGTGGGGCCAGCAGAACGGCCTCGTGCTGCTGCTGCCGCACGGCTACGAGGGCCAGGGCCCCGAGCACAGCTCGGCCCGCATCGAGCGCTTCCTCACGATGTGCGCGGAGGACAACATCCAGGTGGTGAACGCCACCTCGGCCGCGCAGTACTTCCACCTGCTGCGTCGCCAGGTGCTGCGCGACGTGCGCAAGCCGCTGGTGGTGTTCGCGCCGAAGTCGCCGCTGCGCATGAAAGAGACGATGAGCCACGTCGACGCGCTCACCACCGGGTCGTTCGACGAGGTGCTCGACGACCCGTTCGTCACCGACCGCGCCGCGGTGCAGCGTGTGGTGCTGTGCTCGGGCAAGGTGGCCTGGGACGCGTTCGCCGACCGCACCAAGCGCGGTGCCTCCGCCGCCATCGTGCGGGTCGAGCAGCTCTACCCGTTCCCCATCGAGCAGATCGTGCAGATCCTCGAGGGCTATCCCAACGCCCGCGAACTCGTGTGGCTGCAGGAAGAGCCCGAGAACATGGGCCCGTGGCGGTTCGTCGAGCACAACATCTGGCGCCTGAAGGACCGCGGCTACGACCTGCGGCACGCAGCGCGTGTCGAGAGCGGCAGCCCGGCCACCGGGTCGAAGGCCATCCACGACCAGGAACTGGCCGACCTGATGGACGAGGCGCTCGGCGCCTTCTGAGTTCGTCGGCCGCGCCGGTGCTATCCGGCAGTCGGCTCAGCCGAGCGGCAGGTTCAACACGGCCGAGAGATCGGTCAGTGCCTGCGCGGCGCTGACCACCTTGATGGTGGTCATGCCCATCGCGGCGGCTGGCTTCAGGTTGATGCCGAGGTCGTCGAGGAACACGCACTCGTCGGGCCGCACCCCGAGGGTGGTGCAGGCGATCTCGTAGAAGCGCGGCTCGGGCTTGCGTACGCCCACCTTGCTGCTCTCGATGACCGCGTCGAAGCGGGCCATGATGGCGGCGATGGTGTCGGACCGTTCGGCCGAAGCGTGCTCGCCCGAGATGTTGTTGGTGAGGCAGGCCAGGCGGTAGCCGGCCGCCTTCACGGTGTCGAGCGCCGCCACCATCTCGGGGCGAACGTCGCCGCTGAGCAGGGCCAGCACGTCGCGTCCGGGGATGGAGTGACCGTGGGCCGCCGCATCGGCAGCGAACGCTGCGTCGAACTCGGCCGGGGTGATGTCGCTGCGCTCGAGTCGGGCCCACGCGTTGGTGTGCGGATCGGTGGCGTTGACCGTGCGGATGATGTCGAGCGGCAGGCCGCGCTCGCGCTCGTAGCGGTTGAAGGCATCGAACGGGCTCGACAGGATGACCCCGCCGAAATCCCAGAGCACGGCACTGACCATGCGCCGCACTGTACCCAGGGACACCTGCAACGCACCCTGTCCGTGGTTGACTAGCGGTGTTATGACTCGTCATGTCGTCGTCGACGGATCGAACCTGGCCACCGAGGGCCGTTCGCATCCCAGCCTTGCCCAACTGAACGAAGCGGTGCTCGCCTACATGGCCGAGCACCCCGGCGTGCTCGTCACCGTCGTGGTCGATGCCACCTTCGGTCACCGCATCGACCCGCGTGAGGTTCCCGAGTTCGACGAGGCGGTGGCCAACAACGAACTGGTCGCCCCGCCCGCCGGAGCCATCGGCCGCGGCGACGCATTCGTGCTCGCCGTGGCCAACCGGGTGAATGCCGTCGTGCTGTCGAACGACTCGTTCCAAGAGTTCCACGGCACCTACGCCTGGCTGTTCGACGAGGGCCGCCTGGTGGGCGGCAAGCCCGTACCGCACGTCGGCTGGGTGTTCGTGCCGCGGCTGCCGGTGCGCGGCGCCGTCAGTCGCAGCGCGGTGAAGCAGTCGCGGCGCAAGCGCGACGAGGAGGTCGCCGGCACTGTGCGTGTGGGCAGCCCCGAGGCCAGCAAGCCGATGCCGGTGCCCACGGCACCGCCGCCCGGCCCGGCGGTGGCCGCGGCTGCCGAGAAGCCTGCTGGTGGCGGCCGTCGCCGCGGTGGTCATGGTGGCAAGGGCACCGAGGCTGTCGCCGCGCCGGTGGCTGCCGTTGCACCCGCCGCACCCGCTGCCGCGCCGGCGCCGGCCGGTGGCA
>JBEICS010000183.1:0-5088 GCA_040383925.1 Acidimicrobiaceae bacterium
CGACGCCCTCAGCGTGCCCATCGACCCGCGGGGCATCCTGCTGGCCGGCATCGTGGTGGGGTCGCTCGGTGTGCTCGACGACGTCACCGTCACCCAGGTGTCGGCGGTGTGGGAGTTGAACTCGGCCCAGCCCGACCTCACCCGCGGCCAGCTGTACCGCAGCGCGTTGCGCATCGGACGCGACCACATCTCGTCGACGGTGAACACCCTGTTCCTCGCCTACGCCGGAGCATCGCTGCCCCTGCTGCTGCTGTTCAGTGAAGCCGGACAGGGCTTCGGCTCCATCACGGGTCGCGAGATCGTGGCCGTCGAGATCGTGCGATCGCTGGTGGGCTCGATCGGGCTCGTCTCGGCGGTGCCCATCTCCACGTGGTTGGCTGCACAGGTGCTGCGCCCCGACCTCACCGCTCGTCCGTCGGCACCTGCCTCGTGATCGCGTTCGACCCCGACCTGCGCGACCGCATGGTGCGCCACCTCAGCGAGCACTCGCTGCACACCGTGCCGCTCGACGAGCGCAAACGCGCTGCGGTAGCCGTGGTGGTGGTCGACAGCAGCGCCAACGACGACCTCGTCGACCCGTACCCGTTCTCGGCCGAGGAGATGTCGGTGGTGCCTGGCGACATCAGCGGCCTCGACGGCAGCATGCAGGGTGTGGCCGGTGGTGCCGCCTTCCTGCTGTGCCGTCGTGCGTCGCGGATGAACGCCCACGCCGCGCAGTGGGCGTTACCCGGCGGACGCATCGACCCCGGCGAGACACCCGAGCAGACGGCGCTGCGCGAGCTCGACGAGGAACTGGGCGTACGCCTGGGCGACGACGCCGTGCTCGGCCGCCTCGACGACTACCCCACCCGCTCGGGCTACGTCATCACGCCGGTGGTGGTGTGGGGTGGCGGGCGGCTCGACGTGGTGCCCAACCCCGACGAGGTGGCCCACGCCTACCGCATCGGCCTGCACCACCTGTGCCGTCCCGATTCGCCGCGGTTCGTCACCATCCCCGAGAGCCCGCGACCGGTCGTGCAGGTGCCACTGGGTGGCGACCTCATCCACGCCCCCACTGGCGCCGTGCTGGTGCAGTTCCGCTGGGTGGCGCTCGACGGTCGGCTGCACGAACGGGTGCACGAGTTCGAGCAGCCCGTCTTCGCCTGGCGCTGACGCGCCGAACGACGCTCTAGCCTCAGCCATCGTGGACGACCGGCGACGACTGCTGCTGCGAGGCATCGACGTGTCGACGTCGCTCGGTCTCGAACTCGGGCCACTCGCCAACCCGGTCGTCACACGCGAGATGGGCCGCGTCCACTACCTCGACCATGTCGACACCGAGGCGCTGCGCACCCGCTACCGCGACCACATCGGCTTCGACCTCGACGCGATCGTGCCCATCGACCACGTGATGGGCGACGGCTCGATCGCTGCGGCCGTGCAGGACAGCGGCCCGTTCGACTACGTCGTCGCCTCGCACATCATCGAACACGTACCCGACCCGGTGCGCTGGTTGGCCGACATCCGCAGCGTCATGCGCCCCGGCGGTGTGCTCGCCCTGGCCGTGCCCGACCATCGGCAGTGCTTCGACGCGCTGCGCAGTCCGTCGGTGGCGGCCGATCTCGTCGAGGCGCATCTCATCGGGGCCACCGTGCCGAGCCCGCGCCAGGTGTACGACCACCACGCCAGCGCGGTGGTCTGGCAGGGCCGCATCGTGTGGAACGACACCGCACCCGCCGACGAACTGGTACTCATCCACTCCGAGGCCGAGGCGCTCGAGCGTGCCACCGAGGCCGCCCGCCAGGGCACCTATCACGACGTGCACTGCTGGGTGTTCACACCTCGCTCGTTCGGTGCCGTGCTCGACGCGCTGCGACGCCAGGGCCTGCTGCCGTTCAACGTCGACCACATCTCGCCCACGGCCGGCAACGAGTTCTTCGCCACACTCGTCGCCGACGACGCACCGGCACCGGCGGGCCACAGCAGCATCGACCAGCGCGTCTCGGAGACCGCCGTGCTACGCGCCAAACTTGCCGACACCGAGCGGCGTCTCGCAGCGGTGACCGCAGAACGCGACGCCATCACCAACAGCCGTTCCTGGCGGGCCGCCGGCGTACTGCGCGCCGCGAACCGGCGTCTCAGGCGTCGCGGCCGGGGAACCTGACCGAGGCGAACGGCCAGTCGGTGCGCAGCCAGTGGCGCACGGTGTCGGCCAGCGACTGGTCGAGATGTGCCAGGTCGGCACGCACCCAGCAGCGCACCTTCGCATCGGCGGCACCGGTGTCGTCGGGGTCGATGTACACGCACCCGATCACCTCCGCCGCACCTGCACCGTCGCGTCGTGTATCGAGCACCGTGTAGGCGAACGCCTCTCGCGCCGCGAACTCGCGCGCGTGCATCTGCAGATCCGCGAGGTTCTGCTCGCAACTCATCGGGTACGGCCACTCGTCGCCCTGCCAGAGCGCGGCAGTGAACCCGGGGGTGGCGTGGATGTGGTCGATCGACCCCGACCAGGCCGCGTGGTCGCTGTCGTTGTGCTCGGGCCCGAGCGGTTCCAACACGAAGCCCTCGCCCAGCAGCGTGCGCGGCACCACGAAGTCGGCTGGGACGAACTCGGCCGGGAGCGAGGCGCCGGCGTCCACGTCAGCGCCGTCCGCTGTGGCCGAATCCGCCACCGCGGTCGTCGCCCTCGAGGCTGTCGGCCTCGGCCCACTGCACGGTGGCGAAGCGCTGGATGACGAGCTGGGCGATGCGGTCGCCGCGGTGCACGACGAAGTCGCGGTGCGGGTCGGTGTTCAGCAGGATGACCTTCAGCTCGCCCCGGTACGCGGCGTCGATGAGACCCGGTGCGTTCACCAGCGCGATGCCGTGCTCGAGCGCCAGGCCGCTGCGCGGCAGCACCCAACCGGCGTGGCCCTCGGGGATGGCGATGGCCACACCCGTAGGCACCAGCACCCGGCCCCCGGCGGCGGGCACGGTGGTGTCGATGCGCGCCCGCAGGTCGAGCCCCGCATCACCCGGGTGGGCGTACGCCGGCAGCGGCAGGTCGGGGTCGAGTCGCACGATCGGGATGTCCACCATGGCGCCGCAGAGCCTACGCTCCACGCCATGAACGCATCGGCCCCGACCGCGGCGCCTGCCGGCCGACCGCCCAGCGTCGATGCGCTCGCCCGCTCGCTGGCGCCCAGCGGGCTGCCGCACGCCATCTGCGTCGACATCGCCCGCCAAGCCATCGCCGACCACGACGTCGCCGGCGCTCCGGCCCGGGCCGAGGCCTTCCGCCGCACCCTGCTCACCGACGTGGTGAACGCCACCGGCGTGCTGCTGCACACCAACCTCGGGCGGGCCCCGGTGGCGTTCCACGCCGAGGCCCGCGCCGTGAACGTCGAGTTCGACCTCGCCACCGGCGAGCGCGGGTCGCGCCAGCGCGCCGTCGGCCAGCTGCTGGCCCGCATGTGCGGCGCCGAGGCCGCCATCATCGTGAACAACAACGCTGCCGCCGTGCTGCTGGTGTGCGCAGCGCTGGCCCACGGTCGTCAGGTGCTGGTGAGCCGTGGCGAGAGTGTCGAGATCGGCGGCAGCTTCCGGGTGCCCGAGGTGATGGAGCAGTCGGGTGCCGAACTGGTCGACGTGGGCACCACCAACCGCACCCGCGTGGCCGACTACCGCCGGGCACTCGTGCGCAAGAACGCCGATGTGGCCATGGTGCTGAAGGTGCACCCCAGCAACTACCGCGTCGAGGGGTTCGTCGAGGAGACCCCGGTCGAGCAGCTCGCCACGCTCGGCGTGCCGGTGGTGGCCGACATCGGCAGCGGCCTCATCGACGCCACCTGCCCCTGGTTGCCCGGTGCTCCCCCGGCCTGGCTGGCCGGCGAACCCGCCGCCGTGCAGTCGCTGGCCGCCGGCGCCGCGCTCGTCACCTTCAGCGGCGACAAGTTGATGGGCGGCCCGCAGGTGGGTGTCATCGCCGGGCGCGCCGACCTTGTCGCCGCGTGCAGCAAGCACCCGCTGGCCCGTGCGCTGCGACCCGGCACGCTGGTGCTGGCCGCGTTGCAGCAGACCGCGCTGGCCTACCTGCACCGACGGGTGGTCGACGAGGTGCCGTTCTGGCGGATGGTGGCGGCACCGCTCGATTCGCTGCGGGCCCGCGCCGAGGCCATCGCCGCGCAGGTGCCCGGAGCACAACCCGAAGTGATGGACGCCCTGCCGGGTGCGGGGTCGGCGCCCGGCACCACGATGCCCAGCTACGGCGTGGTGTTGCGCGGCGATCACCTCGCTGCCCTGCGCTCTGGCACGCCGCCCGTCGTGGCCCGCGTGCGCGACGGCCGCACCAGCCTCGACCTGCGCACCGTCGACCCGGCCGACGACGCCGTCGTCGTGGCGGCGCTCACCGCCGCGCTCGGCAACGGCTGACCCGACCATGCGCGTCGTCGCCACCGCCGGCCACGTCGATCACGGCAAGTCGTCGCTCGTGCTGGCGCTCACCGGCACCGACCCCGACCGCTTCGCCGAAGAGAAGCGCCGCGGGCTCACCATCGACCTCGGCTTCGCCCACCTGGCGCTGCCATCGGGCGAGGAGGTCGGCCTGGTCGACGTGCCCGGCCACGTGCGGTTCCTGCGCAACATGCTGGCCGGGGTGGGCGGGGTCGATGCCTGCCTGTTCGTGGTGGCCGCCACCGAGGGCTGGAAGCCACAGAGCGAGGAACACCTGCGCATCCTGCAGTTGCTGGGCCTGCGCCACGGCGTGGTGGTGCTCACCAAGAGCGATCTGGTCGACGACGAGTGGCTCGAACTGCAGACGCTCGACGTGGGCGATCACCTGGCGGGCACGTTCCTGGCCGACGCCCCCGTCGTGCCGGTCAGCAGCACCACCGGCACCGGGCTCGACGAGTTGCGGGCCGCACTCGACGACCTCGTCGCCCGCACCCAGCCATCGCTCGACCGCGGTCGGCCGCGTCTGTGGATCGACCGCTCGTTCGCGGCGAAGGGCAGCGGCACGGTGGTCACCGGCACGCTCACGGGCGGAGCACTCGAGGTCGACCAGCGGGTCGACATCGTGCCCGCCGGGCGCGACGCGCGGGTGCGCTCGATCCAGAGCCACGGCCGGTC
>JBEICS010000184.1:0-5080 GCA_040383925.1 Acidimicrobiaceae bacterium
ATGATCGAAGGCGGTGGCTTGGGCGTGTTCGCACCCACCGAGATCGGCCCCATCGACGTGCAGCGTGCCAACGGTGTGGTCGACATCGTGGTGGCCGACGAGGTCGAAGCCGTCGAGGTGGCCAAGCAGTACCTCGGCTACTTCCAGGGCCCGGTGCCGCAGTGGGAGGTGCCCGACCAACGCCTGCTGCGCCATGTCATCCCCGAGGACCGCAAGCGCAGCTACGACGTGCGCGCCGTCATCGAGGGCATGTTCGATGTCGGCTCGGTGCTCGAACTGCGCCGCGACTTCGGTCTGGGCATGGTCACCGCGCTGGCGCGGGTGGAGGGCCGCCCGGTCGGCGTCATCGCCAACAACCCCAACCATCTGGCCGGGGCCATCGACAGCCCGGGGGCCGACAAGGCCGCCCGCTTCATGCAGTTGTGCGATGCGTTCGACATCCCCATCGTCACCCTCGTCGACACCCCCGGGATGATGGTGGGGCCTGACGTCGAACGCACGGCGCTGGTGCGGCACTGCACCCGCTTGTTCGTCACCGGCGCCAATGTGACCGTGCCGATGGTGAGCATCGTGCTGCGCAAGAGCTACGGCCTCGGGGCGCAGGCGATGATGGGTGGCAGCACCAAGCGGCCGCTCGCCTGTGTGGCCTGGCCCACGGGCGAGTTCGGCGGCATGGGCCTGGAGGGCGCGGTGCGCCTGGGCTACCGCCACGAACTCGAGGCCATCGCCGATCCGGTGGAACGCGAGGCCACGTTCCAGCAGATGGTCGACCGCATGTACGAGCACGGCAAGGCAGTGAACGCTGCCTCGCATTTCGAGATCGACGACGTGATCGATCCCGTCGACAGCCGGCGATGGATCGCTACTCTGCTGGCGGCAACGCCACCCCCCACGCCACGCACCGCCAAGAAGCGGCCCAACATCGACACCTGGTGAACCCCATGCGCATCGACGCCATCGAACTCAGAATCATCGACCTGCCCTTCGTCTCGCCGTTCAAGACCTCGTTCGGGTCGCAAGAGACGAAGACCTCCATCATCGTCACCGTGCGCAGCGAGGGGGTGGAGGGGTATGGCGAGAGCACGATGGACCCGCTGCCCACGTACCGCGAAGAGACGATCGACGGTGCGCTCACCGTGCTGCGCGGCCGGATGGTGCCGTGGTTGCTGGCCAACGATGTGGAGCACCCGTCGGTGCTGCTCGACACCTGGGCAGACACGCGTGGCAACCCGATGGCCAAGGCGTGTATCGAGCTGGCGGTGTGGGACTGCTGGGCGCGTCAGCAGGGCCTGCCGTTGCGTGAGGTGTTGGGCGGCGACCGCACCGAGATCCCGGTGGGCGCCAGCCTGGGCATGACCAGCCTGGCCGGCACGCTCGACAGCGTCGAACGCCACGTCGCCCAGGGCTACAAGCGCGTCAAACTAAAGATCGAGCCGGGCTGGGACGTCGAGCTGCTCACCGCGGTACGCGACCGGTTCCCCGACATCGAACTCACCGTCGACGCCAACTCGGCCTACACCCTCGACGACGTCGACCTGCTGCGCAGCCTCGACCAGTTCGGACTGCACTACATCGAGCAGCCGCTGAACTACGACGACCTCACCGATCACGCCGTGCTGGCGAAGCAGATCGAGACGCCGCTGTGCCTCGACGAGTCGCTCACGTCGGTGGCGCGCACCAGGGCAGCGCTCGACCTGGGCGCGTGCAGTGTCGTGAACGTGAAGGTGGGCCGAGTCGGCGGCCTCGAGTCGGTGCGGCGCATCCACGCCCTGTGCACCGACCGCGGGGTGCCGATGTGGTGTGGCGGCATGCTCGAGACCGGCATCGGCCGCGCCCACAACATCCACCTCGCCACGATGCCTGGCTTCGTCTACCCGGGCGATACGGCCTCGGCCAGCCGCACCTACGCCCGCGACATCGTCGAGCAGCGACTCGAGACCACCGACGGCATCATGCCCGTACCCGCGGGTGCGGGCATCGGGGTCACCCTCGACCGGCCGTTCCTCGACAGCGTCACGCTGTCCACCGAGGTGCACCAGCGGTGAGCGACGAGACCGATCCGCTGGGCGGTCTCGAGTTCCGTGAACTGCGCCACGCCGACGAGCTGGCGGCACTGCCGCCCTTCGAACGGCGCATCTGGGGTGCCGACAGCGACCTGGTGTCGGTGAACATGCTCGTGGCCGTGGTGTCGGAGGGAGGTGTGGCGCTCGCTGCGTTCGACCGGGGCGAGATCGTGGGCGCCCTGTTCGGCTTCCCCACCCACGAACCGGCGGTGCTGCACTCGCACTACATGGCGGTCGACCCCGCCTACCGTCGACGGGGCCTCGGCATCGCGCTGAAGCAACAGCAGCGCCAGTGGTGCCTCGACCGCGGCATCACCGCCATGCGCTGGACCTACGACCCGCTGCAGTTGGCCAATGCCCATCTGAACCTGCGGGCGTTGGGCGCGGCTGGTGTGGCCTATCACGTGAACCATTACGGCACGCTCGGCGGCATCAACGGCGACCTACCGAGCGATCGCGTGACGGTGTCGTGGGATCTCGTCACCCAGGGGGCCGACCGGCCCGCCGCGACGCTCTCGATCGATGTGCCCCCGGCCACCGCCGACGACATCGCCGCCTCGAACCAGGCGGCGCTCAACGCACGGCTGGCGGTGCGTGCCGAACTCGCCGAGCGCCTCGGCAACGGCTGGCAGCTCGTCGGTGTCGACCGCGAGGCCCGCCGGTACCACCTCGCGCCTCAGGGCTGACCAGCCGCCAGGGTTCTCCGCTGAGAAACTGCGGAACGGTCAGTCGAGGACGGCGTCGGCGAGCTGGGGGAACACCCGGCGCACCTTGGTGAGCAGCCAGTCGCCGTACACGCCGTGGAACTCGGTGAGGTCGGCCTGGTCCCAGCGGGCGGCCCGTTCGGCGGGCGTCACCCAGTCGTCGTGCAGCGGCAGCGGTTCGACCACGGCGTTCCACGACGGGTCGAGGAAGAACGGCAGCGAGATGCGGTCGTGGCCGGCGTGGTTGCGCACCCGGTGCGGTGTGCTGCGGTAGCGACCGCCGGTGAGCCGGTCGAGCATGTCGCCCAGATTGCAGATGATGAGATCGGGGTCGGGGTCGACCGCCACCCATCCGTCGGCGGTACGCACCTCGAGGCCGGGGGTGCCGTCGTGGGCGAGGAGGGTGACCAGGCCGTAGTCGGTGTGCTCGCCCACCCCCCATCGATCGGGCGCGTCGGCCGGATGCGGCGGGTAGCGGAAGATGCGGAACAGCACCGTGGGGTCGGCCGTGAGTCCGGTGGCGAACCAGTCGGCACCCACGCCGAGCGCCGTAGCCATCGCTGCCAGCACCCGCTGCCCGAGCGACTCCATCGCCGCCATCCACTCGGTCACCGCAACGGCAAGGTCGGGCACGTGCTCGTGGGGCCACAGGTTGGGGCCGTGCAGCGGCAGCGGGCTGGGCGGCAACTCGCGGCCCACGTAGAACCCCTCCTTCAGATCGGGCACACCGGAGGTGAGCTCGTCGCCGAGCGGGAACCAGCCGCGCCACGCGGTGCCGCCACGGGCCAGACCCACCTGCTGCTTCGCCTCGGTGGGTAGTGCGAACAGTCGACGCGCCGCGTCGAGCAGGTGCTCGCGCTGTTCGGCGGTGAAGCCGTGACCGGTGAGGGCCACGAAGCCGTTGCGTCGACATGCGGCGTCGATGAGCGCGGGCGCGTCGCCAGCGGAGATGTCGACGACGGGTACCGCAGAAGCAGGGTTCGGGACGGTGCGCTGCACGGACGAGATCGTACTGTGGGGACGGTGACGCGGATCCTGTACGTCGGCTGCCCGATGTGGGCCCACCGGCCCTGGGTGGGTAGGCATCTGCCCGCCGGTACACCGACAGGGAGCGAGCTGGCGGCGTACAGCAGGGTCGTGAACGCGGTGGAGGGCAACACCACCTTCTACGCCAGCCCCACCCCGCGTGTCGTGGCCCGATGGGGTGAGCAGGCCGATCCCGGCTTCCGGTTCGTCTGCAAGGCACCGCGCGAGGTCACCCACGAGCGGCGCCTGCGCGATGTCGACACGGTGCTCGCGGCGTTCGTCGACCTGATGGCACCGCTCGGCCCGCTGCTCGGTGGCATCACGCTGCAGCTTCCCGCATCGTTCGGGCCGGGCGACCTCGGTGCCTTGGCCGCCGTGTTGGCGCAGGCGTCAACCACGGTGCGCTGGTCGGTCGAGGTGCGCCACCCCGACTTCTTCGACGGAGCCTCCCGCGCCGCGCTCGACCGTCTGCTCGAACGGTGCGGTGCCGAGCGGGTACTGCTCGACTCGCGTGCGCTGTTCGCCGAGCCACAGTGCAGCGAGGCGGGCCGCGCAGCGTGGCAGGCCAAGCCGCGGGTGCCTGCGCTCACCGAGGCACTCGGCGAGCGACCGGTGGTGCGGTTCATCGGTTCCGACCACCCCGAGCGCACCGATGCGGGGCTGGAGCCCTGGCGCGAGGTGGTGGCACGGTGGGTGCGCGAAGGGCGCACGCCCACCTTCTTCGTGCACACGCCCGACAACCTCGATTCGCCCGGTCTCGCCCGGTCGTTCCACTCGGCGGTGGCCGACCTGGTGCCCGATCTCGAGCGACTCGCCGACCTGCCCGAGCCCGATCGGCCACCCGAACAGGAGTCGCTGTTCTAGGGGGCGGGGTGCTGGTTGCGCGAGCATCGGTGTCGTGATCGACCGCAACCGACTCGCTGCGCTGCTCGACACCGAGCGCGATCGCTTCATCGCCCTGCATCCCGCTTCGTCGCAACGGGCCGCTGACGCGGCTGAACACCTGCTCGGCGGGGTACCGATGCCGTGGATGAACCGCTTGCCGGGGTCGTTCCCGGTGTTCTTCGCCGAGGCGAAGGGTGCGCGCATCGTCGATGTCGACGGCAACGAGTACATCGACTTCTGCCTCGGCGACACAGGGGCGATGGCAGGGCACGCACTCGACGGGGTGGCCGATGCGCTCACGGCGCAGGCCCGCCGGGGCATCACCACGATGCTGCCGAACGACGACGCGCCCTGGGTGGCCGGCGAACTGGCGCGCCGGTTCGGCCTGCCGGTGTGGCAGTC
>JBEICS010000185.1:0-5079 GCA_040383925.1 Acidimicrobiaceae bacterium
ACGACGGCCGACTACGCCCGCCAGACGGCGGCCGAGGGGTTCGACATCGTGGTGCCGTGGGTCGATGCCCCTGCGATCGCTGCGTCGTTGGCCGCGGCCACACTGCCCTGAGGAGCACCCATGTCAGCGTCTGATCGGCAACCGGTCGTGGTGGTGGGCGGCGGGATCGGCGGCCTCGTGGCCGCACTGTTCCTGCACGCCGCCGGGCGCGACGTGCAGGTGTACGAATCGGCCGACGAGATCAGGCCGTTGGGCGTGGGTATCAACCTGCTGCCGCACGCCGTACGCGAACTCGATGCACTGGGGCTGCTGACGGCGCTGAGTGCCGAGTCGGTGCCCAGCACCACGCTCGCCTACTTCTCGCGGCACGGTCAGCAGATCTGGGACGAGCCCCGCGGCCTGGCAGCGGGGTACGGCTGGCCGCAACTGTCGATCCACCGCGGCACGCTGCAGCGCATCCTGCTCGAGGCCGTGCTCGAACGGTTGGGCCCCGAGCGGGTGCACACCGCGCACCGCCTCGAATCGTTCACGTCCGACGACGACGGCGCCGAAGCGATGTTCCGCGACCGGCGCACCGATACGCCAGTACGGGTGGAGGCGGCGGTACTGGTGGCCGCAGACGGCATCCATTCGGCCGTCCGCCAGCAACTGCACCCGGATCAGGGGCCGCCCCTGTGGAACGGGGCGCTGCTGTGGCGCGGGGTGGTCGAGCACGAGCCCATCCTCGACGGCCGCACGCTGGTGTGGGCGGGCAGCCCGCGCCAGAAGTTCGTCGGCTATCCCATCCTCGACCTGCCCGACGGCAAGCAGCTGTTCAACTTCATCGCCGAGCTGCGCTACGACGATCGGCAACTGGCCGAACGTGAGGACTGGAACCGCCCGGGCGACCTCGCCGACTATCTGCCCGCGTTCGAGTCGTGGGTGTTCGACTGGCTCGACGTGCCCGCGCTGTTGCGGCGCGCGCCGGGCACGTTCGTGTTCCCGATGGTCGACCGCGATCCGCTCGACCGCTGGACGCACGGCCGGATGACCCTGCTCGGCGACGCTGCGCACCCGATGTACCCGGTGGGCAGCAACGGCGCGTCGCAGGCCATCCTCGACGCCGCCACGTTGGCGGGCTGCCTACGCAGCCACCCCGGCGACCTCGACACTGCGCTGCATCGCTACGACGAGGTTCGTCGGCCCGCCACAGGGGCCATCGTGCTGGCAAACCGGGGCCACGGCCCCGAACTTCCGATGCAACTGGTGGAGGAACGCGCGCCCGACGGGTTCGCCCACATCGACGACGTCATCTCACCGGCGGAGATCCTGCAGGTGACCGAGGCCTACCGACGCACCGCCGGGTTCGCGCTCGAGGCGCTGTCGGCCGGTGTGTCGCTGGCCGACCAGCAGTACTGAACCAGCCGTCGGCCGTCAGACCGAGGGCACCGTGCCCGCTGCGCGGTCGGCCGCGATCTCGGCGCCGATGCGCGCCAGCACATCGCCGCGCAGCGCCGCCACCGTGCCGATGTAGGCGCGCCGGTGCAGGCCTGCGGCCAGCTCCTGGGCGCGGGCGATCGCTGTGTCGAGGACCTGGCCTGCAGGTGCCAGCTCGTCGAGATAGCCGGCCTCCACCGCACCCGGTGCATCGGTGATGCGCGCGTTGGCAACGGCGCGCTGCAGGTGCCTCCGGCTGAGGCGTTCGACCGCGATGGTCATGGCCCACGCCGGCAGCACCATGCCGATGGCCACCTCGTTCAGGCCGATGCGGTGCGTGGCCTCGCCGTCGGGCTGCTGGCCGATGCGCACATCGCACCCGAGCAGGAGCAGTGCCCCGGCGGCGAGCGCATGCCCGGTGCAGGCGGCCACCACGGGCAGCGGCGAGCCGTACAGGCGGTGCACCAGCGAACCGCCGTCGGCCACCATCGCCGCCACGGCCGCCAGGTCGCCGGCACGCATCACCGACAGATCGAATCCGGCGCAGAACACACCGGGCCGGCCGTGGAGCACCACGGCACCGATGGTGTCGTCGGCCTCGGCGGCGTCGAGCGCGGCGTTGATGTCGGCCAGCATCGCCGGCGAAAGCGCGTTCGCCTTGCCGTCGTCGAGGTGGACGACCATCACCCGATCGACCTGTTCGATGCGGACCCGTT
Source organism: Acidimicrobiaceae bacterium (assembly GCA_040383925.1). GTDB lineage: Bacteria > Actinomycetota > Acidimicrobiia > Acidimicrobiales > Ilumatobacteraceae > VFMC01. Next base: position 2,133 of record JBEICS010000185.1, read on the forward strand.
CGGCGTGCTGTTCTGCGCTCATGGCCGAACTGTAGGTGCCCGGCGACGGTGTGGCACACGTAACGGCACCTCGGTCACGCACGCACGAACTCGCCGTGCCATCATCCCGGCCACAACTGATTGAACCCCTGCGGGGTTGGGTGCAAGTCCCGACCGGCGGTCACAGCCCGCGAACCCGTCATCGTTTCGATGGCGGGCCGACCCGGTGGAATTCCGGGGCCGACGGTAAGAGTCCGGATGGGAGCAGGGTGACGTCTCGCTGAACGGCCGCGCCTGCCCTGGCGCCGCCGGTTGGTCTGCGTTGCCGTACTCCGGAACGAGCCCGCACCCACCACACCGGTCCCGAATCACAGCCAGGAGCGTCACCATGAGCCAGTTGCACCGCATCCACCCCGAGGGGGTCTGCTGATGTTCACGGGCATCGTCGAAGAACTCGGTCGGATCGAGTCGTTCGTGGGCAGCACGCTGCGCATCGCAGCGAGCGACGTCATCGCCGACGCAAAGCTGGGCGACTCCATTGCGGTGAACGGCTGCTGCCTCACCCTCGTCGCCCAGGGCGACGGCTGGTGGGAGGCCGACGTGAGCGACGAGACGGTCAACCGCACCAGCCTCGCCCGCGCCGCCGCGGGCGACCCGGTGAACCTCGAGCGCGCCGTGCGCATGCACGACCGTCTCGGCGGCCACCTGGTGCAGGGTCACGTCGACGCAGTGGGCGAGATCGTGCACCCCGTGCCCGACCTGCGCGTCAAGGTGCCGCAGCATCTGCTGCCCTACCTGGTGGAGAAGGGGTCGGTCACTGTCGACGGCGTCAGCCTCACCGTGGTGAAGCCCCTCGACGACGGCTTCACCGTCGCCATCATCCCGCACACCGCGGCGGTCACGTCGCTGGGGGCCAAGCGCCCCGGCGACCTGGTGAACATCGAGGTCGATGTCATCGCCAAGTACGTCGAGCGCATGCTGACCCCACTGCTGGCGGGTGCCGGCAGCGCCACCGAGGTGGCCGAGCGGTTCGTGCGCCCCGCTGTGGAGGTGGCGTCGTGAACCGCCCGGTGTTCGACCCCATCGAGGCCGCCATCGCGGCAATCGGCCGCGGCGAGATCGTGGTGGTGGCCGACGACGAGGACCGCGAGAACGAGGGCGACCTCATCATGGCGGCCGACATGGCCACCGCCGAGCAGATCGCGTTCTTCGTGCGCCACACCTCTGGCGTCATCTGCGTGGGTCTGCCCGGCGAGCGCTGCGACGAACTGCAGTTGCCGTTGATGGTGCCGGCCAGCGGGAACACCGAGGTTCAGGGCACCGCCTTCACCGTCACCGTCGACCTGGCCGAGGGCACCTCCACCGGCATCTCGGCGGCCGACCGGGCGCGCACGCTGCAGGCGCTCGCCGACCCCACGGTGGGGCCGGCAGCGTTCAACCGCCCGGGCCACATCTTCCCGCTGCGGGCGCGGCCGGGCGGCACGCTGAAGCGTGCCGGGCACACCGAGGCCGCGGTCGACCTGGCCCGCCTGGCCGGGCGCGCCCCGGCCGGGGTGCTGTGCGAGGTGGTGCTCGACTCGGGTGGCATGGCCCGGGTGCCCGATCTGCGGGCCTTCGCCGACGAACACGGGCTGCTGCTCGTGTCGATCGCCGACCTCATCCGCTACCGCCGGCGTACCGAGAAGCTGGTCACCCGCACTGCAGCCGCCCGGGTGCCCACGCAGTGGGGCGAGTTCCGCTGCGTGTCGTTCGACAGCCGCGTCGACGGCGGCGACTCGCACCTCGCCTTCGTGATGGGCGAGGTGGCCGGTCGGGCCGACGTGCTGGTGCGTGTGCACAGCGAGTGCATCACCGGCGACGTGTTCGCCAGCGTGCGCTGCGACTGCGGCGAGCAGTTGCACGAGGCGATGCGGCGGGTGGCCGAGGAGGGCCACGGCGTGGTGGTGTACCTGCGCGGTCACGAGGGCCGTGGCATCGGCATCACCCACAAGCTCCATGCCTACGAGTTGCAGGATGCAGGCGCCGACACGGTCGATGCGAACCTGCGTCTGGGCCTGCCGGTCGACAGCCGCGAGTACGGCATCGGTGCCCAGATCCTGGCCGATCTCGGACTCACCAGCATTCGACTGATGACCAACAACCCGGCCAAGTACGGCGGCCTCGACGGCTACGGCCTCACCATCACCGAGCGGGTGCCGCTGCACGTGCCGGTGCACCCCGAGGCGCAGCGGTACCTCGAGACCAAGCGCCTGCGCATGGGCCACTCGCTGCCCGAGGCACCGCTCGCCGAGGCCGATCTCGCATCCACCCTTCCCACCCTGGAGCACTCATGACCACCTTCTCCGGCCGTCTCGACGGCACCGGCTTGCGCGTCGCCCTGGTGTGCAGCCGCTTCAACGACCTCGTCGTCGAGCGCCTCGAGTCCGGCGCCCGCGACGTGCTGGTGCGCCACGGCGTGGCCGACGACGCGATCGACACGATGTGGGTGCCCGGTGCCTGGGAGATCCCCATGGCGGCCAAGGCGATGGCGGGCACCGGTCGCTACGACGCCGTGGTGGGCCTCGGCGCCGTCATCCGCGGCGCCACGTACCACTTCGAGGTGGTGGCCAATCAGAGTGCCGCCGGCCTGGCCCGGGTGGCGCTCGACACCGGCGTGGTGGTCACCAACGGCATCATCACCGTCGACTCCATCGAGCAGGCACTCGAGCGGGCGGGCAGCAAGGCGGGCAACAAGGGTGTCGATGCGGCGATGGCCGCGCTCGAGACCGTCGCCGTCGTCCGCCTCGCCACCGCCTGACCCCGGGCGGGGCTCAGCGGGCGAGGAGGCCGTCGGCCGACTCGTCGGCCATGGCGGCCCACTGCGGCGACGGCAGGTGCATCAGCACGATGCCGAATGCGGCGAGCACCGAGTTGCGGAACGCGGGCTCGAGGCCGTTCCACGACGTCGAGCGCCACATCTGGAACCACT
>JBEICS010000186.1:0-5060 GCA_040383925.1 Acidimicrobiaceae bacterium
CGTCGCGGGTGGCCGTGTCCTGGCGCTCGGCGGGCAGCTTGGCCCAGGTGCTGGTGAGCGCCTGGATGGTGCCCGAACCCTTCTGCGGGATGGTGCCACCGATGGACACACGCTCGTTCATCAGCGTGGTGAGCGACACTCGCCAGCCGTCGCCGGGGTTACCGAGCATCTCGGCGTTCGGGATGCGCACATCGGTGAAGTAGACCTCGTTGAACTCGGCCTCGCCGGTCATCTGGCGCAGTGGACGCACCTCCACGCCCGGTGCCTGCATGTCGACCACGAAGGCGGTGAGACCGGCGTGCTTCACGGCCTCGGCATCGGTGCGCACCACGAGCAGGCCCCAGCGCGACAGGTGGGCCAGGGTGGTCCACACCTTCTGGCCGTTGACGATCCACTCGTCGCCGTCGCGCACGCCCTTCGACGACAGGCCGGCGAAGTCGCTACCCGAGCCGGGCTCGCTGAACAGCTGGCACCACACTTCTTCACCGGTGAACAGCGGACGGAGGTAGCGCTGCTTCTGCTCCTCGCTGCCCCACACCACCACGGTGGGGCCGCACATGCCGTGGCCGATCGGGTTGCGGTACATCGGGTTGGGCGCGCCCTCGGCGTAGACGCGCTCGTTGACGAGCTTCTGCAGCTTGGGGTTCAGTCCGAGGCCACCGTGGCCCTCGGGGAAGTGCACCCAGGCGAGGCCCTTGTCGAACTGGGCACCGAGGAACTCGATGGGGCTGACGCTCTTCGGCGGGAACTCGGCCAGGAGCTGGTCGACGAGATCGCTGACCCGCTGTTCGTCGGCGGTGAGGGCGGCTTCGGTGACGGTCATGACGGACTCCCCTGTGAGGCCCGTGGTCGACCCCTGTGCCGACCACTGCTGCCGCCGAAGTTAGTGGGGCACCGGCCCGGCGCCCCAACCGTGCCGCCGACCGACCCGGATGATCTGTGTCACACCGCACCGCACCCGGTCAGCGACGGTGCAGGACGGCCTCACCCAGGGCTCCGGGGCCGTCGTGGAGCGAAGTGGGCGGCGGCAGGTCGAGCACCTCGGTGAGGAATGCCCACACCCCCACCACCTGCTCGCGCAACAGCGTGCGCCACGGGCGCAGGTCGCCACCAACCGCGTCGGCGGCCGTGGCGGCCAGGTACATGCGCACCACGTCGGGCACATCGGGCACCCGGTCGACCAACTCGCTGTACAGCCCGATGTCGCTCGACGCCTGGTGCCCGGCGCCCGGTAGGTCGAGGCGCCATGCCGGGCTGGCCGGGACGAGCGCCCAGGGTCGGTCGGCGTCGGTGTCGGGCGGGGTGGTCCGGTCGTCCATCGACACGACCAGCATCGTGGGCACCCGCACCCGGCCGAGCGCCCGGTCGCTGAGCACCCGGGTATACGGCTGCAGGCCCACGACTGCGCGCACCAGCGGGTGCGGATCGACACCGCGTGCCCCGGCCGCGGTGGCGAGGCCCGTGTAGGTGCCGTACGAGTGGCCGACGATCGCGATGCGGTCCGGGTCGACGGCCCCCACCAGATCGTCGGGCAACCCCGGCACTGCGCCGGTGGCGGCGGCGATGAGTGCGTGCGCGTCGGCCACTCGACCCACCTCGTTGGTGCGGTCGTCGACGAAGGTGCCGAACAGGAAGTCGGCCAGCGTGTCGCCGCTGTGATCGGCTGCCACCACGACGGCACCGCGTGCCGCCAGCGCCTCACACAGCAACGAGTAGGCGAAGCGCATACCCGTGCGGCCGTGCGAGAACACCACCAGCGGGAACCGGCCCGAGGCGGGTGCCACGTCGGGTTGGGCGGCTGCAGCGTGGAAGGTGACACCGGGCAGCAGCTCGTACTCCGCCCGCTCGCCGGTCTCGGCAGCGGCCGGGTACCAGATGTCGACGCCGAGCACCTTCGCGTCGCGTACCGGGTCGGCGAGCAACGCGACCCGGCGGCCCACCGGCTGGCGTTGCGGCTCGATCGGGTCGCCGGCGCTGTGCGGGCTCATTCGTCGACCTCGTCGTCGCCCGTTGCATCGAAGCCGGCCGCCGCCAGGCGTTCGAGGAGTGCGTCGCGCACGCTCATGCCCGGCTCGCGTGCACGGTCGCCCGCGACGCGCCAGCCGAGACGGCTGGAGTAGAGCAGCGGCGGCTCCTTCAGTCGACCAGCGCCCACCTCGACCACCCGTGCGAACAGCAACTCGTGATCGACCATCGTCGTCTGCTGGAAGATCTCACAGCGCAGCCAGGCGATGCAGTTGCGCACCACCGGCAACCGGGTGCCGGGCAACTCGTCGAGATACTCGTCGGCGATGTACCGGAACTTGCGCCCGGGGTACGAGAAGTACTGCCCGACATCGACCTGATCACCTGCCAGGATCGACACCGAGAACTGCCCGCTCGCCACCATCAGCGGATAGGTGTCGTGCTTGGGCGACACGCTGGCCATCACGATCGGCTCCTCGAAGCTCACCTGCGACACCCAGTGGCTGCAGAAGGCGCGGGTGACGCCGTCGTGGTGGGCACCCACCACCTCCACCCCCTTCATCATCTGGCCGAGGCTGCGCTTCAGGACGGGATCGATCATGTCGAGGAGTATGGCGGGTGCGGGCCCTGTTGGCTGCCGGTCAGTTGAAGGCGCGCATCCAGCGTGCGTGCTGTGGCGCCTCGTCGGCCAGTTCGGCGAACGCGCCACGCATCACGGCCAGGGCGTACAGCGCCCGCGGCTCGCCTCGCTGCACGAAGATGGCGCGCAGGTTGTTCAGCATCCGGATGAGCACGGCCCGTTCCGACACCGGCAGCAGGTGCAGGTCGTCGAACCGGTGCCCGGGGCCGATGAGCTGGTCCCATCGCTCGATGAGGCCCGACCGATCGAACACGGCACCGTTGTGGAAGGGGTCGCCGAACTCGTCGGTGCCCTCGCCGCGCACCATGAAGTGGCCGGGCAGCCCCACGCCGACGATCGGTGCCCCTACCCGTCGACCGATCTCGATGGCCACCACCGACAGCGTGATGGGCAGGCCCAGGCCACGCGCGAGCACCTCGTCGAGATAGGAGTTCCGGGGGTCGTAGTAGTCGGCCACGTTCCCGGTGAGTCGGCCGCGCATCACGCCCAGCACACCACGCAGCGACGGCTCCGCCGTCCGCAGCGCCAGATCGTCGAGCCCGCGCATCACCTCGTCGTACCGGTTCGCCCCCGTGAAGGCGGCCGACATCAGCGCACACGCCTGGTCGAGCGCCAATCCGGTGGGCGGGCCCGACACCAGGGCTGCGAATCGGCGGGCCGGGTCCATACGGGCACCGTACCGTCGGCTACCTTCCTTCGACATGTACCCCGGTGCCTTCGTCTCCCTCACACCCGACAAGCCCGCCGTCATCATGGGCGGCTCGGGCTTCACCCAAACGTTCGCCGAACTCGACGCCGCCGCCAACCGGCTGAGCCGCCTGCTGCGAGCAGCCGGCGTGAACCCCGGCGACCACGTGGCGATCTGCATGGAGAACCACGACCGCTACCTCGAGGTCGTGTGGGGCTGCCACTACGCCGGTGCGGTGTACACGGCGTGCTCGAGCCGACTCACCAGCAGCGAACTGGCCTACATCCTGAACGACTGCACGGCGAAGGTGTTCATCACCTCCACTTACAAAGCCGACCAGGCCGCCGAGATCGTGGCCGATTCGCCCGACGTGCAGTTGCGTCTCATGCTCGACGGCACCATCCCCGGCTACGAGAGCTACGAGGCAGCCGTCGCGGCCCACCCCGGCACCCCGCTCGACGAAGAGCGAGTGGCCGGCACCGACATGCTCTATTCGTCGGGCACCACCGGCCGCCCCAAGGGCGTGGCCCGCGAGTTCACCCATGTGCCCCTCGAAGGTTCGTCGGGCAGCGTCACCCCGCTGCTCACGATGCTGTTCGGAGTGACGGCCGACTCGGTGTACCTGTCGCCGGCGCCCTTCTACCACGCTGCCCCGCTGCGCTTCTGCATGTCGGCCCAGGCCCTCGGCGCCACGGTGGTGGCCATGGAGCACTTCGACCCCGAGCAGTACCTCGAACTGGTCCAGCGCCACCGTGCCACCACCAGCCAGGTCGTGCCCACCATGTTCGTGCGCATGCTGAAGCTGCCCGACGACGTGCGGGCGAAGTACGACGTGTCGTCGATGCAGTGCGTGATCCACGCCGCCGCCCCCTGCCCCATTCCGGTGAAGAAGGGGATGATCGACTGGTTCGGCCCGATCATCCACGAGTACTACGCCGGCACAGAGGGCAACGGCTTCGTCTACTGCAACAGCGATATGTGGCTGGGCCACCCCGGCACCGTGGGCACACCCATCAACTGCACGGTCCACATCTGCGGCGACGACGGCGAGGAGGTGCCGCACTACGAGAGCGGCACGGTGTTCTTCGAGGGCGGTGCCAGCTTCGAGTACCACAACGACCCCGACAAGACGGCGTCGTCGCGACACCCGAAGGGCTGGTCCACCCTGGGCGATGTCGGCTATCTCGACGACGACAACTTCCTCTACCTCACCGACCGCAAGGCCTACATGATCATCTCCGGCGGGGTGAACATCTACCCACAGGAGTCCGAGAACCTGCTGGTCACCCACCCCAAGGTGGTCGACGTCGCCGTGTTCGGTGTACCCAACGACGACTTCGGCGAAGAGGTGAAGGCGGTCGTGCAGCCGGTCACCATGCCGGCCGACGCCGACGCCGCGAAGGCACTCGAGAAGGAACTCATCGCCTTCTGCCGCAGCGAACTGGCCGACGTGAAGTGCCCGCGCAGCATCGACTTCCGCGAGGAACTGCCCCGCCACCCGACAGGCAAGCTCTACAAGCGGCTGCTCAAGGACGAGTACTGGAAGGACGCCGGCCGCAGCATCTGATCGCCGCTTCGCCATCCCTGCGGTGGCGAGGAGGTGACGGTAGCGTCGGCACCCGTGCCCGAACCGACCACGTTCCGCTGGGACCGCCTCACGGTCACCTGTGCGTTGTCGTTCTGCCTGCTGGTCTCGGGCCTCAGCGTGGGCGTGGTGCTGGGCGAACTGCGCGACGAACTCGGCCTGTCGGGAGTGGTGGCCGCTGC
>JBEICS010000187.1:0-5059 GCA_040383925.1 Acidimicrobiaceae bacterium
CCCCTGTACGACTGGTACCTCGAGCACCTGCCGCTGCCCGGCTACCAGCCCCGCCAGACCGAGTTCGCCCGGCTCGAGCTCACCCACACGGTCACCTCGAAGCGACGGCTCGCCACGCTGGTGGCCGATGGCGTGGTCGACGGCTGGGACGACCCGCGGCTACCCACCCTGCGCGGCCTGCGCCGTCGCGGCTACCCGGCCGCCGCCATCCGCGAGTTCTGCTCGTTCATCGGCGTGTCGCGCACCAACAGCCGGCACCAGATCGAACTGCTCGAGTCGTTCGTGCGTGCCGAACTCAACCGCACCGCGCAGCGTCGCATGGCCGTGCTGAGGCCGTTGCGGGTCGACATCACCAACTGGCCGGCCGACCACGTCGAGCACGTCGAACTGGGCAACAACCCCGAGAACGCCGACGACGGCACCCGTCTGGTGCCGCTCTCGGGCACGCTGTACATCGAGCGCGACGACTTCATGGTCGAACCCGCACCGAAGTACTTCCGCCTGTCCCCGGGCAAAGAGGTGCGCCTGCGCGGCGCCTACTTCCTGCAGTGCACGGGCTACACCCTGGGCGACGATGGTGAGGTCGAGTCGGTGCAGTGCACCTTCGACCCCGATACGCGCAGCGGCAACGCACCCGACGGGCGCAAGGTGAAGGCCACCATCCACTGGGTGTCGGCCCAGCACGCCGCCGACGCCGCCGTGGCCCTCTACAGCCGTCTGTTCACCGCCGAGGTGCCCGGCGAGCGCACCGGCGAGGCGTTCGACGACCTCGACCGCAACTCGCTCGAGCTGCTCACCGACTGCAAGGTGGAAGCGGCACTGGCCGACACCCCCGCCGGACAGGTGGTGCAGTTCGAGCGTCTCGGCTACTTCGCCCACGACCCACGTGAGGCGATGCTGTTCCATCGCACCGTGGGCCTGCGCGACGAGTGGGCCAACATCCAAAAGCGAGCCTGATGGCGCTGTACCGGCCACACGGCCCGCACCGACCGCCCGACGACAACGACGACAGCCCGCTCGTCTACGACCGGCCGGACGACGTCGACGGCGACGAGGAGGACGAAGCCCCCTCGATCACGTCGGTGTCGCAATTGGCCACGCCGCGACCCAAGCGCCGCAAGCGCACGCCGTGGCGCCCTGGCGTGCAGGCCAACGGGACGTTCCGCGACCGCATCGGCCGCATCTACACCGAACTCGACGACGTGATGAACCCGGTCGAGGCCCGCCAGTTCCTGGAGGGAACCCCGCTCGTGGCGTGGGACCGCTGCGGCTGCGGAGGCGGGTGCGGACTGATGTGGGTGCCGCCGGAGCGCATCGGCGACCTGATGACCACCTATCCGATGATCCATCACAACCGCCTCGGCAGCGGCCTGATCTCGTCGTGGCGAGCCGACGACCGCAGCCGGTTGCTGCTGCTGCAGAACGCAGTCACCTGGGGCCGCATCATCCGCTGACCGTTGCGGCCCACAACGGCAAGAGGCCCCCTTGCGAGGGCCTCCGACCTGATGTTTCCTTGGCAGCCCGTACGGGATTCGAACCCGTGCCGCCACCTTGAGAGGGTGGTGTCCTAGGCCTCTAGACGAACGGGCCGAGCAGCCCCAGCACACTACCAACCCGGTCGGTCGGCACCAACCGGCCGGGCGGGCCGAACACCGCCTGAGCCGGAAACGCCGAACGCCGGCCCGGAGGCCGGCGTTCGGATCGAGTTGGGGTGCAAGGAATCGAACCCTGAATAACAGAACCAGAATCTGCTGTGTTGCCAGTTACACCACACCCCACCGGAAGCCCGGAGGTATCGACCGGCGAGTGTACCAACCACGCCGGTGGCTCCCCACCCGGTTGCGGTCAGCGATGGCGACCCGACCGCGCCGCCTGCTTCGTAGCGGCGCGCTGGGCGGCGGCGTCCTTGTTGCGCTTCCACTGCCAGACACCCGTGACGATGAGTGCGCCTGCAATCGACCCGATCACGCCGCTGGGCTTGAAGGCGAGGCCGTCACCCGCCAACAGGCTGATGAGCAGCCCGCCGACGAACGAGCCGATCAGGCCGGCCGCCAACGCCATCCCCCAGTCGACACCCCGTGCCGAGCGACCGAGGATGAACTGCGCCGCCGCGCCGATGAGGATGCCGAAACCGATGATGCCGAGGATGATCATGGTGGCCAACGGTAGCGGCCCAGCGCCGTCGTCGAGTCACCCGGTGAGGGCGAGCAGACGGTCGAACCCGATGATGCGGCCCAGGGCGACCCCGCCCGCTTCGGCGAACTCGCGTTGCCAGGCACGACGGCCGACCACCACGGTGGTGGGCGTGGGCGAGGTGTAGGCGGTGAGGCCCACCTCCTCGGCGATGAGGCGGCTGCGCAACAGGTGGAACGGATCGCTGACGATGAGCACTCGGTTGGCGCCACGCTCGGCCAGCAGGCTCTGCACGCCGACGAGCGCGTCGTAGGAGGTGCGCGAGGTGTTCTCGGCGACGATGGCCTCGGCGGGCACACCGCGCTCGACCAGATACGCCGTCGACGCTTCCGCCTCGGTGAAGCGGTCGCCTGGTTGCTTGCCGCCTGTCACCACGACGAGGGGTGCCAGTCCCTGCGACCACAGGGTGACCACGTGGTCGAGGCGAGCCTGCAGTTGCGCCGACGGTGTGCCGTCGTACTGCGCCGCGCCCATCACCACGATCGCGTCGACCGGTCGGGCCTGATCGGTTCGACCGGTGCGATGCACCTGGTACAGCGTCACGGCGTAGTAGCCGGCCGCGAGCACCGCCACGAACACGCCGGCGAGCACGGTCCGGCGCAGCCACCGCCGTGGCGGCCGCACCACCGGGGTACCACCCACCGGGGTGACATCGCCGGGCGCGTGGGTTGCGGCGGACGCGTCGCTCACGACACGTGCACGCTCGGTGGCAGCGCCCGGAGGCGCCGCAGCGTTTCGTCGCGGCCCAGCAGTTCGAGCGACTCGAACAGCGGCGGCCCCACGGTGCGCCCGGTGACGGCCACACGCACCGGCGCCTGCGCCTTGCCCATCTTCAGCCCGTGACGCTCGGCCACGGCGGTGAAGGCGGCGTTGATGGCGTCGGCCTGCCACGGGCAGGTGCCGAACGCCTCGATGCTGTCGGCCACGAGGGCGGCGGCACCCTCGGTGGCGAGCGCCTTGGCGAGGCCGGCCTCATCGAACTCGGGCTGGGGCAGGAACAGGAAGTCGACCACGCCCGGCGCCTCTGCCAGTGTGGTGGCACGGGGTTGCACGAACGGCGCCATCGCCACGAACCGCTGCTGGTCCCACACCGCGGTGGGATGGGTTGCCCGCCACTGCGCCAGCCATGGCTCGGCGGCGGTGGCGAACTCGTCGGGCGACAGGGCGCGGATGTATTCGCCGTTGAACGCAGCGAGCTTCTTCAGGTCGAAGAACGCCGGTGAGTGGTTCACGTCCTCGAGGCGGAACTCGTCCTCGATCACCTGCCACGGCACGATCTCGGTACCGCCCCGCGGCGACCAGCCGAGGGTCATCAGGTAGTTCACCATCGCCGGAGCGAGATAGCCCTCGTCGCGGTAGCTCTCGAGCGCCACCTTGTCACGCCGCTTGGAGATCTTCTTGCGCTGCTCGTTCACCAGCACCGGCACGTGCGCCCACGTCGGCGCGGCGTGACCAAGGGCTTCCCAGATCATCTGCTGCTTGGGGGTGTTGGGCAGATGCTCTTCGGCGCGGATGACATGGCTCACGCGCATCGTCAGGTCGTCGACCACGTTGGCCAACAGGAACATCGGGCTGCCGTTGCCGCGCAGCAGCACGAAGTCTTCGATCGTGGCGTTGTCGAACTGCACCTCGCCGCGCACGGCGTCGTGCACCGTGGTGGTTCCGGCGGGCACTCGGAAACGCAGCACCCGGCCGGGACCCGGGCCGAGGCCGGCGTCGCGCGACCAACCGCCGTAGCCCTGCGAGCCCTCGGCCTTGGCTCGATCCTGGATCTGCTCCGACGTGAGGTCGCAGTAGTAGGCGTGGCCGGTCTCGAAGAGGCGCTGTGCCGCGTCGATGTGCTGCTGGGCGTACTGGCTCTGGAAGTACGGCCCCTCGAACGCCGGGTCGTCGCTGCTGATGCCCAGCCAGGCGAGCGCCTCGATGATGCCCTCGGTCCACTCCGGACGGTTGCGGGCCTCGTCGGTGTCTTCGATGCGCAGGATGAAGGTGCCGCCGAGCCGCTTGGCGAGCGCCCAGTTCATCAGCGCGGTGCGGGCCCCACCGATGTGGAACGAGCCGGTGGGCGAAGGTGCGAAGCGGAAACGAGGAGCATCCATGACCCGGGCAACGCTACCTCCCGCGCTCCGCCCCCTCCCCGCCACCCCTGCCCCACCCCCGCCCCACCCCAGGCGTTTGTGAGCGCAACCCGCAACAACCCGGGTCCGCTCACAATCACCGCTAGCCCGGCGCTGCCCCACCTGGCGTTTGTGAGCGGAACCCTGCTCTGCCCCGGCCCGCTCACAAACGCTGCATGGGGGAGGGGGTGGCGGGGAGGTCAGGTGGGGCGGTGGGTGGTGAGGGCGAGATTGCGCAACTGGCGCAGGGCCACCGACAGCACCGTGATGTCGAAGCGTTCGGCGCGACGGATCTCGGTGAACATCGCACCGGTGCGGGCAATGGCGCGCTCGTTGGTAGTGCTCCACGCCGCCACCGAGCCGAGCGCTCGCGCATCGGCCGTCAGGTCGGCCAGCACCGCCAACAGGTCGTCGCGCAGCGCCGAGCGGGCCTGGGTCTGCCAGCGGTCGCTGCGCGGCAGTGCGCCGATGGCCTCCCACAGCCAGCCCACCTCGACCGTGTCGAACATGGCCCAGTAACTACGCGCCACCTCGATCGGGTCGGCACCCTCGCGCTGCGCGAGTTCGACGATGTCGAACCCGGTGTGCAGCAGCGGCCACGCGGCCGAGCGCTGGGCGAGTTGCTCGGGCACCCCGGCAGCCAGGCGACTGGCCTCCACGGCGAACACCTGGTCGCGCATCCGTCCGCTGAGCACCTCGTCGAAGCCGACCGCGAGCGCAGCCATCGGCGTGCGGAACTGTTCGACCAC
>JBEICS010000188.1:0-5058 GCA_040383925.1 Acidimicrobiaceae bacterium
AAGGTGCTCATCGGCATCGGCATGGTGCCCCGCGGCGAGGTGGGCCTCATCTTCGCCTCCATCGGCCTCACCACCGGCGTGCTCAACACCGACCAGTACGGGGCGCTGCTCATCGTCGTGCTGGTCACCACGATCATCACTCCGCCCCTCTTGCGACTGCGCCTGGGTCGCACCGGATCGGCGGGTGGTGGAGTCGGTAGCGCCGATGGCGACGACGACACCGACGGCGACACTGTGGCGAAGGCGCTCGACGCTGCCCGTCAGGCCGCCACCGAGCGGCCGGCCGACGAGATGCTCGACTGGTTCGGGGCCCACCGCAACGACCCACTCGTGTGGCGCCACGGGCACACCCCCGCGCTGGTGGAACTGCTGCGTCTCGACTCGCCGCGGGCGTGGCGGTTGCTCGATGTGACCGGCGTGCTGGAACGCACCCTGCCCGAGGTGGCCGACGCGATGCGCCGCCGCCGGGCCGACTTCACCGACCTCGACCCGCTCGGCTCGCTCACCTTCCCCACCGTGCAGCGGCTGCGCGAGGAGGACGATGCGATCACCGACCACACGGTGCTGGCGGCGCTCGCCGCTGACGTGTGCCGCGACCACGACGAGGTGCTGTCGCTCGCCCAGCGGCTGGTCGACGACACCACCGCGCAACAGGTGGCCACCCTCGTCGCCGACGCGCACCTGCTGCTGGCGGGGCTGCGCGACCCGGGCGCCTTCGACGAGACCCGCGTGCTGCAACTGGCCACCCACCTCGCCAGCACCGAGCACACCCGACAAGCGGCGCAGGTGGCACATGCGCTGGGCGACCTCGCCACCCGCGACAGCGAGGCGCTCGCCGCCCGCGTCGCCCTGGTGCAGGCTGCGCTCGAGCACCCGGAGGTGACGGGCAGCGAAGCCACCAACCTCGCCGCCGCCCGCCGGGCAGCGGCCCAGCACCTGCTGGGCGACCACGAGGCTGCCATCGACCGACTGCGGTTCGCACCCACCGCCTACCTGCTCGCCCACTCCCCCGAGGAACTCGCCCGCCAGGCCGTACTGGTGGAACCGCTCGCCCCGAAGGGCCGGGTGCGCGTGGCCGTGAGCCCCCAGCCCGAACCCGACCAGTGGAAGATCGACGTCGCCTGCCGCGACAGCGAGGGCCTGCTCGCCCGTCTCACCGAGGTGCTCGCGTCGAACGAGTTCACGGTGCTCGGCGCCGACATCGCCACCTGGCTCGACGGGGCCGTGCTCGACAGCTTCGTCGTCGCCAGCAGCCGGCGGCCGAGCCCACGCGAACTGAGCTTCGCGTTCGACGCCCGACTGCGCGGGCCGCTGCACCGCGCCCCGATGCCGAACCTCATCCTGCAGTTCGACAACGCCGCGCTGCCCTGGCACACCTCGTGCACGGTCACCGGGCCCGATCAGCCGAACGCGTTGCAGGCCGTCGCCAGGGCGCTGGCCAACGCGGGCGTGGTGGTGCACAGCGCCCGCATCGCCACCGTCGACGGCGAGATACGCGACCGGTTCACCGTGTCGGACCGCTTCGGGCGCAAGCTCGACGAGTCGGCAATGCAGCGCGTGCGCGCCGCCTTGGCCGGCACCGCTCGCCGGCGCACCTGACCGCGACATCCGGCGGGCGCACCCGACCGTTACGCGGACGAAACAGTCCGGCGACGGTCGGGAAATGCAGCGCTCGTACGGTCGGCAGTGCTCGCCCCAGTGCCGCGTCGAGCGCGATCAATGCCCCTACGCCCGTTCAGTCAGGCTCAATCCACTCTGGAGGACCCAGTGCGCAAACACCCCGCACTCAAGTACGTCCTCGGCGGCCTCGCCGGTGCAGCAGTGCCCACACTGCTGCTCGCCGGATCGGCCTTCGCCGAGGACGTCGACCCCGTCACCACGCTGTCCGAAGCGACCAACCTGTTGTGGGTCGTCATCGGTGCCGTGCTGGTGATCTTCATGCAGGCCGGCTTCGCGCTGGTCGAGACCGGCTTCACGCAGAAAAAGAACGCCGCCGAGGTGATGTCGATGAACTTCGCCATCTTCGGCCTCGGTTTCGTCGGCTTCCTGTTCGTCGGCTTCCCACTCGCCTTCGGCGGCTTCAGCTACTCGGCGTTCGGCCTCGCCGAGCCGATGAGCGCCGAACCGCTGCTCGGCTCGGGCAACTGGGTGTTCCTGTGGCAGGGCTGGGACCACCTCGCCGGTTCCGCCACACCGGCGCTGCTCGGCTTCTTCCTGTACATGGTGGCGTTCATGGACACCGTGGCCACCATCCCCACCGGCTCGATGGCCGAGCGGTGGAAGTGGAACAGCTTCATCGTGTGGGGCCTGTTCTGCGGCGCCGTCTACTACCCGCTGTTCGCAGCCTGGACCTGGGGCGGCGGCTGGCTCGCCAAGACCTGGGACACCATGGGCCTCGGCGCCGGCTATGTCGACTTCGCCGGCTCGGGCGTCGTGCACGCCGTCGGTGGCGTGGCGGCCCTCGCCGGTGCCATCGTGCTCGGCCCCCGCATCGGCAAGTTCGGCGCCGACGGCAAGCCGCGGGCCATCCCCGGCCACAACATCCCCATGGCCATCACCGGCTGCTTCATCCTGCTGTTCGGCTGGTTCGGCTTCAACGCCGCCTCCACCTTTGCGGCGACCGACATCCAGTTCGCCACGGTGGCCACCAACACCGCCATCGCTGGCGCCGTCGGTGCCGTGGTGGCGATGTTCTACATCACCAAGCGCACCGGCAAGCCCGACCCGGGCATGATGGTGAACGGCATGCTCGCCGGCCTGGTGGCCATCACAGCCCCCTGTGCCTTCGTGTCGCCCTGGGCCGCTGTCGTGATCGGCGCCATCGCCGCTGTCATCGCCATCGAGGCCGTGTTCTTCCTCGAGCGCAAGGGCATCGACGACCCGGTGGGCGCCGTGGCCGTGCACGGCTTCTGCGGCACGTTCGGTGTGCTTGCCGTCGGCATCTTCGCCAACGGTCAGTACGGCGCCGGCTGGAACGGGGCGGTCGATGCGGCGGGCGAGAGCATCGCCGTCAAAGGCGTTGTCAAATGGGAGTTCGGCCAGCTCGGTGCCCAGGCGCTCGGCGCATTGGTCATCTGGACCGTCATCTTCGGTATCTCGTTCGCCTTCTTCGCCATCCAGAACAAGGTCACCAAGGGCGGTATCCGGGTATCCGAGGATGTCGAGGTGAGCGGCCTCGACATCCCCGAGATGGGCGTCGCCGCCTACAACGACTGAGCATCCCATCGTGGCGGGAGCCAAGAGCTGAACGGTTCGCCGTTCATGCGCACGGGAGTCGGTTCGGTGGATGGATCTGACTCCCGGTAGGGGCAGTCCCCGGGTCGTGCGAGCAGTCGCCGGCCCGGGGGCGTTCCCCCATCATCCACACCGCATCCCCACCGAGATCGTCCATATGGGCAGTGCCTACACTTCTCCCCAGATCGAAAGGATCTGACCTCATGAAACTCATCACCGCAGTGATCAAGCCGTTCAAGGTCGACGATGTGAAAGACGCGCTGAAGAGCGCCGGCATCCAGGGCATGACCGTCAGCGAAGTGCGCGGCTTCGGCCGTCAGGGTGGCCACACCGAGACCTACCGTGGCGCCGAGTACAAGATCGACTTCGTGCCCAAGGTGCAGGTCGAGCTCGTCGTCGACGACGCGATGGTCGACCAGGCCATCGACACCATCCGCCAGGCGGCCGCCACCGGCAAGATCGGCGACGGCAAGATCTGGGTCACGTCGGTCGAGCGCCTCGTGCGCATCCGCACCGGCGAAGAGGGCGGCGACGCCATCTAGACGAGCTCAACTCGTCACGTTCGGCCCTCAGGCCGACAACGCCGCGATCAGCGCGGCACGAATTGCTTCGAAGTCGCCCGCCGGCACCCTGCCGGTGGGCGACTTGCGTGTGGTGACGTAGAACGCGTCGACCACCTCGTGACCGAGCGTGGCCACCACCGCCGAACGCACGTCGAGGTCGAGGGCGGTGAGCGCGTGCGACAGTCGGTACAGCACGGCCGGAGCGTCGGCGGCGCGCACCTCCACCACGGTGGTGGTGGCCGATGCCTCGTTGCTCAGCAGTACCTCGAGCCGCGCCGGGGCCGCGGCCAGCGGGCGACGCCGACGGGCACTGCGCAGACGGTGCTCGAGGCGGCTGTCGATGTCGATCTCGCCGGCAGCAGCGGCGCGCAGGTCGTGCTCGATGCGCTGCCAGTTGGGTAGCGCCGCATCGAGCTTCGCCACACGGAACTCGTCGACCGCCACCCCGTCGGCACCGGTTGCGGCCGAGGCACTCAGCACGTCGAGACCGTGCAACGCGAGCACACCGGCGATCTGCGCGAACAGGCCGGTGCGATCGCGGCTGGCGATGCGCAGCAGGTCGACGTCGCCCTGGTCGACGTGCTCGATGTGCATCGCGCCATCGGCTTCGACGAGCCGAGCAAGGTGCGCGAAGCGCGACGCGTCGGGCGCAGGAGGGGCCACCTGCCCACCGTGCAGCACGGCGCGGGCGACCAGCACCAACTCCTCGATGAGCGCCTGCTTCCAACTCGACCAGGCGGCCGGTCCGGTGGCGCGGCTGTCGGCTTCGGTGAGGGCGGCCAGCAGGTCGAGGGTGTCCTTGTCGCCGACCGCCTCGGCCGCCAGCGCCGCCGTGCGCGGATCGCTGAGATCGCGTCGAGTAGCGGTCTCGGCCAGCAGCAGGTGGTGCTCGACCAGCGATCGAAGCGTTCGGATCTCGTCGTCGGGCAGACCCATGCGCGCCGCCACCGTGTCGACCAGTTCCATACCCACCTCGGTGTGATCGCCCGGGTAGCCCTTGCCGAGGTCGTGCATCAACGCGCCCAGCAGCAGCAGGTCGGGGCGGCTGACGGCGCGCACGTGCTCGGTGGCGTTGGCCACGGTCTGCAGCAGGTGACGGTCGACGGTGTAGGTGTGGAATGCGTTGCGCTGCGGCAGGCTGCGCACCGCCCGCCACTCGGGCAGGTAGCGGCTGAACAACCCGTAACGCTCGAGTGCCTCAACCGTGTGCACCAGCGGCTGGCCGGCGCCGAGCAGGCTGACGAACGCGCGCAGTGTGCGC
>JBEICS010000189.1:0-5057 GCA_040383925.1 Acidimicrobiaceae bacterium
AGGTCGACCTCGCGGTCGCCGGGCACGCCGATGGCCAGCGCCGATGTGCTGCCGTCGGGATGGTGCAGCTTCACCACCAGGTTCTTCAACGTGTCGGCGGCCGTCCAGTCGCGGTCGGGGTGGCGCAGTTCGGGACGGGCGTTCACCAGGTCGACAAGGGTCTGGATGGTGGGGGTGTCGGGCGTGTCGTGCACGTGGGCGGCGGGCAGGCCGTCGAACGGCACGACTGCGGGCGGCGCCACCTGCACGGCCTCGGTGTTGGCGGCGTAGTCGCAGGTGCTGCAGCGCACATAGGTGTCTTCGCCGACGGCGAGGGGAGCGAGGAACTCCTCGCTGGCCGAACCGCCCATGGCGCCGCTGACGGCCGACACGATGACGTAGGGGAGACCGAGTCGGCGGAAGGTGCGCTCGTAGGCGTCGCGATGCTTGTCGTAGCTGGCCTGCAGTCCGGCCTGGTCGATGTCGAAGCTGTACGAGTCCTTCATCGAGAACTCGCGCCCGCGGAGCAGGCCCGCACGGGGCCTGGCCTCGTCGCGGAACTTGTTCTGGATCTGATAGATGACGAGCGGCAGATCCTTGTAACTGCTGTACAGATCCTTCACCAAGAGGGTGAACATTTCCTCATGGGTGGGCGCCAGCAGCATGTCGGCGCCGCGTCGATCCTTCAGGCGGAACAGGTTGTCGCCGTAGTCGGTCCAGCGGCCCGTGGCCTCGTAGGGCTCGCGGGGCAGGAGCGCCGGGAAGTGCACCTCCTGGAACCCCTCACGGTCCATCTCGTCGCGAACCACCTGTTCGACGTTGCGATACACCCGCCAGCCGAGCGGCAGCCAGGTGAACCCGCCGGGCGCCGATCGCCGGATGTAACTGCCGCGCACGAGCAGGCGATGGCTCGCCACCTCGGCGTCGGCGGGGTCTTCGCGGAGGGTTCGGACGAACAAGGTCGACAGGCGCAGCACGGCGGAGAAGGCTACCTGGGCCGTTATAGTTGCAGGAGTCCTTGGGTTCGTCGAACGAAAGGCGTGGGCCTCCGGTCCACGCCTTCTTCTCTGAAACGGCCCAGATTCGACCCACCCGAACCAGTCACGAACCGGTCACGAACTGCCCGAGAGGAGGCCCCATGTCCGACGCAACCACCCTGGAACGAGTCCGCCGCATGGTGGCCCCACTCGTCGCCGATCTGAAGCTCGACCTCTACGACCTCGAGATGCGCGGCGGTGTGCTGCGCATCACGGTCGACACCCCGCCGGGTTCGGAAGGCGGCGTCGACATCGACTCGCTCACCTTGCTCACCAAGATGATCTCGCGCGACTTCGACCACGACGACCCGATGCCGGGTCACTACACCCTCGAGGTCACCAGCCCCGGCCTCGAGCGCACGCTGCGCCTGCCCACGCACTACCAGCGCGAGATCGGCAAGACCGTCGCCTTGCGCCTGCGCGACGTGGTGAACGGCGAGCGCCGCATGCAGGGCACGCTCGTCGCCGCCGACGACACCGCTGCCACGCTCCGCCTCGACGACGAGGCGCTGAGCGAGCGAGTGGTGCCGTACGACCAGATCGACCGGGCCCGCACGGTGTTCGTGTGGGGTCCGGCCCCGAAACCGGGCAAGCAGCCCGCGCGCAAGAAGGCGGCAGCCAAGGTGCCCGCCGCCTCTGCATCCCCCGACCCGTCCCCGGAATCTGACCCGTCCACAGAAGGAGTGTCATGAGCAATCTCGACATGACCGAAGCCGTGCGCATGTTGGCCAACGAGAAGAACATCTCGGTCGACGATCTGCTGACCGTCTTGGTGAACGCGCTCGCCCAGGCCTACAAGAAGCGGCCCGGCGCCGCCGAAGAGGTCATCGTGTCGGTGAACCCCGACACGCTCGACTTCACCTTCACCGCGTACGACGTCGACGAGGACGGCAACTGGGTGAACGAGCGCGACGACACCCCGAAGAAGGAGGAGATGGGCCGCATCGCTGCCCAGACCTTCCGCCAGGTGATGAACCAGAAGATCCGTGAGGCCGAGCGCGACCGCAAGTTCGAGGAGTACGCGAACCGCGAGGGCGATCTGGTCACCGGCATCATCCAGCAGACCGATCAGCGCTACACGCTGCTCGACCTGGGCCGTGTCGAGAGCCTCATGCCGCAGGCCGAGCAGGTGCCCTACGAGCGTCCCGAGCCGGGTGCCCGCGTGAAGGCCTACATCGTCGAGGTGCGCAAGACCGCGAAGGGCCCGCAGATCGTCGTCAGCCGCACCCACCCGGGTCTGGTGAAGCGCCTGTTCGAGCTCGAGGTACCCGAGATCGCCGACGGCATCGTCGAGATCAAGGCCTGTGCCCGCGAACCAGGGCACCGCACCAAGATCGCCGTGTGGAGCAACGACCACAACGTCGACCCGGTGGGCGCCTGCGTGGGCGCCCGCGGCGGCCGCGTGCGCATGGTCGTGAACGAACTGCGCGGCGAAAAGATCGACATCGTCCCCTTCAGCGAAGACCTGGCCGACTTCGTCGCCAAGGCTCTGTCGCCGGCGAAGGTGAAAGACGTCATCATCAGCCCCGACGGCACCCAGGCCGAGGTCATCGTCCCCGACAACCAGCTCAGCCTGGCCATCGGCAAGGAGGGCCAGAACGCCCGCCTCGCCGCTCGCCTCACCGGCGTGCGTGTCGACATCCGCGGCGAGACCCAGCACCTCGAAGGCCCCGACGACACCGAATACGCCGAGGGCGAATGGGTGCGCAACGAGGCCGGCGACATGGAGTTCCGCATGGCCGACGGCACCGTGATGAGCGCCGACGAGTGGAGCGGCCAGCAGACCGGCGAGGCGGCCCCCGAGGCCACGCCCGACGCAGCCACGGAAACCGCCACCGATGAGGCGGTCGCAACGACGGAAGGGGCTGGCGACGAAGCAGAGGCCTGACCAGTCGCCGCGCCTGCCGATGCGCACCTGCATCGGCTGCCGAGCAGTGCTCGCACAGTCCGCCCTCCGGCGCTGTGTGCTCACTGTCGACGGTACGGCGCAGCTCAGCCGCACGGCCCCGGGTCGTGGGGCATGGCTGTGTTCGCCCGAGTGCGTCACCCGAGCGGTGAAGCGCAACGCCTTCCAGCGCGCCTGGCGCCGTCCGGTGCCCAGTGGTGCGCTCGACGGCCTTGACCACTCATTCGTATCCACCCCTGACAACATGAGAGAATCGCGCTCCGCCGGGTCTGCCGCCGGAGCGCCGATGCCGACGAAAGGCTGAACGAGTTTGCCAGCGAAGAAGATCCGCGTACACGAGCTCGCGAGAGAGCTCGGGATGACCAATACGGAGTTGCTCGACCTGTGCAACGTGATGGGCGTCGAGGCCAAGAGCCAGTCGTCGTCGATCATCGAGGCCCAGGCCGACCGCCTCCGTCGTCGCGCCGAGCGCGATGGTCTCACGCGGCCCGAGCAACCCGAAGAGGCCAAGCCGGCCAAGAAGGCGCCCGCCAAGAAGGCGGCGACGAAGAAGGCCGCCCCCGAGGCAGAGGACGAGGCCGCCGCGCCCGCCACCGAGGCGCCCGTCGAGGCTGCACCGGTGATGAAGCCGGCGCCCGTCGTCGAGGCCACCCCGAAGGCCGAGCCCGCACCGCAGCCCGAGCCGGCTCCCGTGGTCGAGGCACCGGCGCCGGTCGAGGCCCCTGCGCCCGCCGCCCCGGTGGTCATCTCCGAGCCGGCCCCGGCCCCCGTTGCGCCTGCTGCTGCTCCTGCCGCCCCGCCCGCTGCCGGTGAGGGCGACGAGCCGCGCCGCATCATCAGCACCCGCCCCACGCCCGGCGACGCCGGTCGCAGCAGCGGCGTGGCCGCTCGGCCGTTGCCGCCGCAGGCACCTCCGGCTGCTCGCCCCGCCGGCCCGCCTCCTGCCCCTCGTCCAGCGGCCCCGCCTGCCGCAGCGGCACGTCCTCCGGCAGCCCCGTCGGCGCCGGCCCGTCCGGTGTCGCCCACCGGTCGTCCCATTCCGCCGCCGCCCGGTGTCAGGCCGATGTCGGCCTCGGGCCGTCCCATCCCGCCGCCTCCCGGCTCGGCCCGTCCGTCGCCGCCCACCGGTCGACCCGGTGCCGGCTATGCGCCGCGCCCCGGTGGCCCCGGTGGTCCGCGCCCCGGTGGGCCCGGTGGCCCGCGCCCGGGTGGTCCTGGTGCTCGCCCCGCCGGTCCTGGCGGCCCGCGTCCCGGTGGCTTCGGCCCGCGTCCCGGCGGTCCCGGCGGTGGTCCTGGTGGGCCCGGCCGTGGTCCCGGTGGTGGTCCCGGTGGTGGTCCCGGTGGTCCGGGCGCCCGCCCGGGTGGCGCTCGCCCCAGTGGCCAGCGTCGTGCCCCGCGCAAGAAGAGCCGTGCCCGTCGGCGCAGAGACTTCGAGGCGTTGGGTCCGCAGCTCGGTGGCAGTTACACGCCCAGCCTCGCCCCGGTACCCGAGGGCACCATCGTCGTCGAGCGGGGTGTGTCGGCGCAGGAGTTCGCTCCGAAGCTGAACCGCTCGGCTGCCGATGTCATCCGTTTCCTCATGTCGAACGGCGAGATGGTCACCGCCACGATGACCCTCACCGACGAGCAGATGGAGTTGTACGCGCTCGAGATCGGTGCCGATCTGCTGCTGGTCGAGGCCGGTCAGCAAGAAGAGCTCGAACTCCAGGCGATGTTCGACGACTCCGACGACGACGACGAGACGTTGCAGGTGCCCCGCGCCCCGGTCATCACCGTGATGGGTCACGTCGACCACGGCAAGACCACGCTGCTCGACCGCATCCGCAACGCCAACGTCGTCGCCGGCGAAGCCGGTGGCATCACCCAGCACATCGGTGCCTACAAGGTGCCGGTGGCCGACAGCGAGATCACGTTCCTCGACACCCCGGGCCACGAGGCCTTCACCAAGATGCGTGCCCGCGGCGCGCAGGTCACCGACATCGTGGTGCTGATGGTCGCGGCCGACGACGGTGTGATGCCGCAGACCATCGAGGCCATCAATCACGCCAAGGCGGCCGAGGTGCCGATCGTCGTGGCCCTGAACAAGATCGACAAGGACAACGCCGATCCCCAGCGTGTGATGGCCCAGTTGGCCG
>JBEICS010000190.1:0-5049 GCA_040383925.1 Acidimicrobiaceae bacterium
ACCACGGCGGTGAACGACAGCCAGCCCAGGTCGTCGCCCAGCAGCAGCACCCCGCCGATCGCCGCCAGCAACGCGCCCCCGCCGCGGGCCATCGGGTAGACGAGCGAGAAGTCGCCGTGGTCGTACGCGCGGGCGAGGAACAAGCAGTAGGGGAGGTGCACCAGACCCGAGGCACCGGCCCACAGCCATGCCGAGGCGGGCAGCCCGCCGAGCAGCAGCAACAGCACCAGCGAGATGGCACCGGCGATGGAGAACTGGCCCCACAGGGCGAGGAACCGGTCGCCGCTCTGCTTCACCGACAGGTTCCACCCGGCATGCAGTACTGCCGCGCCGAGGGCGAGCAGGGTGGCGGTCAGCACTGGCCCGACGTTAACCCTCCGTTCACCTGGCCCCAGCGATGCCGGACCGAAGCCACCCGGCGACACAACCGGCGTCAGGCGGTACCCTGCAGCGCCGTGCAGCATCCGCCCCTCATGGTCCCGTCAGCAGCGTTCGCCGCGATGATCGGCCACATGTACGACGGCTATCCGCTCGAAGCGTGTGGTCTCCTGGTGGGTCGCGGCAGCCGGGTCAGCCGGTTCGTGCCGTGCACCAACCTCGCCGCCTCGGCGAAGCTCTACACGATCGACCCGAAGCAGCATCTGCGAGCCGAGCGCGAGGCCGACGATGAGGGCCTCGAGGTGATCGGCGTGGTGCACAGCCACACCCACAGCGAGCCGTACCCCAGCCCCACCGATGTGGCGCAGGCGCCCGATCCCGGTTGGCACTACGTGATCGTCAGTCTGAAGCGGGGTGCGCCCGAGAGCCGCAGCTACCGCATCGTCGATGGTCACATCAGCGAAGAGCCGATCGGCATCGCCTGACGCCCGATCCGTCGACTAGATTGTCGACTGATCCGATCTGATTTATCCACCAGATCCGGATTTTCGGAATGAAGTCGCTCGAGTCGGAGGTTGTGCCAGCCATGTCGGTGCTCGAAACCCCCGTCGCTGCCCGCACAGCACACCCCCGGAAGGAGGCTGACGCCATGATCCCCGCCACCAGCGTGCTCGACCTGATCGGCAACACGCCCATGGTCGATGTCAGCCAGTTGTCGCCCAACCCCAACGTGCGCATCATCGCCAAGCTCGAGAACCAGAACCCCTTCGGGTCGGTGAAGGACCGCATCGCCAAGGCGATGATCGAGCAGGCCGAGAAGGACGGTCGCCTCCTCCCCGGCCAGACCATCATCGAGCCGTCGTCGGGCAACACCGGCATCGCCCTGGCCGCGATCGCCCAGCTCAAGGGCTATCCGATCAAGATCCTCATGCCCACCAGCGTGTCGATCGAACGGCGTCAGATGCTCGAAGTGTTCGGTGCCGAACTGATCCTCACCCCGGGCGAGGAGGGCAGCAACGGCGCGGTGCGCCGGGCCCAGGAGATGGCCGCAGCGCATCCCGAGTGGTGCTTCCTCTACCAGTACGGCAATGACGCCAACCCCACCGCGCACTACGAGGGCACCGGCCCCGAGATCATGCGCGACTGCCCCGAGATCACCCACTTCGTCGCCGGCCTCGGCACCAGCGGCACCCTCATGGGCACCGGTCGGTACCTGAAGGAGCACAAGGCCGGGGTGAAGATCATCGCCATCGAGCCGCCGCTCGGCGAGCGGGTGGAGGGTCTGCGCAACCTCGACGACGGCTACATCCCGCCGGTGTTCGAGCAGTGGTACGGCTTCGACCTGCTCGACCGCAAGCGTGTGGTGCGCCCCCGCGAGAGCATCGAGTGGACCCGTCGCCTCGTGCGCGAGTGCGGCATCTTCGCCGGCATCTCGGCCGGTGCGGCGTTGGCCGGGGCAGCCAAGGTGGCCGGCGAGATCGACGAGGGCACCATCGTGTTCATCGTGTGCGACGGCGGCTGGAAGTACCTGTCCACCGGCGCCTACACCGACGATCTCGACGAGGCCGAGAGCAAGGCCGAGAAGATCATCTACTTCTGACCGTGAGGATCGCCGCACTCAGCGCCGCCACCGGCGTGAGCGTTGCGACGCTGAAGTACTACCTCCGCGAGGGGTTGCTGCACGGGGGTGCGGCGACGGCGGTGAACCAGGCGCAGTACGACGACACGCATGTGCGCCGGGTGAAGCTCGTCCGGGCGCTCGTCGAACTCGGTCGTCTGAGCATCGCCGAGGTGCGCGAGGTGCTGGCGGCTGTCGACGACGAGTCGCAGTCGCTGCACGAGGCATTCGGCGCCGCACAAGACGCCATGGCCAGCGAGGTGTCGAGCGACAGTGAGTGGCTCGACACGGCGCTCGCATCGGTCGACGCCTTCTTGGTGCGCAACGACCTGGACGTGCGGCCCGAGTCGCCGCTGCGGGCCATGCTGGCCGAGACACTGGTATGGCTCACCGAGTTCGGCTGGGGCCTGCCCGGCATCGTGGTCGACGCAGCCGTGTTCGACTCGTTGGTGCCCGCCCTGAAGGAACAGGCCGAGTTCGAGATCTCGGTGGTGCCGCCCGACACCGACCGCACCGCACAGGTGGAGTTCACGGTGGTGGGCACGATGGTGTTCGAGGTGGCCGCCGCGGCCATCCGCCGCATGGCGCTGGAAGATGCCAGCGCGAAGCGGTTCGGGCCACGCGGCTGAGCGGCACCCGCCGCGCGCCGAGCGGTAGGGTGACCCACGTCATGGACGCAGCCGCCGCACCCGACGACCGGCCGATCGGCATGTTCGACAGCGGCTTCGGTGGGCTCACCGTGGCCCGGGCCGTCATCGACCTGCTGCCGCACGAGCACGTCGTGTACGTCGGCGACACCGGGCGTTACCCGTACGGGTCGAAGCCCCAGGCCGACGTGGCGCGCTACGCCCGCCAGATCGCGCGGTGGCTCATCGACGAGCACGACGCGAAGGTGATCGTGGTGGCCTGCAACACGGCCGCCTCGGCGGTCGACCTGGCCGCCGAACTGCCGGTGCCCGTGATCG
The DNA here is from genome assembly GCA_040383925.1 of Acidimicrobiaceae bacterium. Classification (GTDB taxonomy): domain Bacteria; phylum Actinomycetota; class Acidimicrobiia; order Acidimicrobiales; family Ilumatobacteraceae; genus VFMC01. Next base: position 2,962 of record JBEICS010000190.1, read on the forward strand.
GCGTCATCGAGCCCGGCGCCCGGGCGCTGGTGCGGGCCACTCGCTCGGGGGCGGTTGGAGTGATCGGCACCGTGGGCACGGTGGGATCCGGCTCGTATCAGCGCGGTGTTGCTGCCGCAGTGCGGGCGGCCACCGGCGAGGGCGCGGCGCTACCCGAGATCGACCTCACCTGTGCCGCCTGCCCCGGGTTCGTCGAGTTCGTCGAGCGCGGCGTCACCAGCGGCGACGAGATCACCCTGCTGGCCGAGCGACTGCTGGCCCCGGTGGTGGAGGCCAAGATCGACACCCTGCTGCTGGGCTGCACCCACTACCCGTACCTCGCCCGCGTGATCGGCGACGTGATGGGCCGTGAGGTGGTGCTGGTGTCGTCGGCCGACGAGACCGCCTTCGAACTGTCGCGGCTGCTCGCCGCCCACGGCCTCGCCCGTCCGGCCACTTCCTCGCCCGGCACCCATCGCTTCGCCTCGTCGGGCGATGTCGACTGGTTCCGTGCTCTCGGCCGGCGCCTGCTCGGCCCCGAACTCGCCACCGTCGAACCTGTCGTGTTCGACTGAGCCCTTCCCACAACCAGGAGATCCCTATGCCCCGCCCCGACGGCCGTGCCCCCCACGAACTGCGCACCATCGCCTTCGAACGCGACTTCACCGAGATGGCGGCCGGCAGCGTGCTGGTGTCGTTCGGCCGCACCCGCGTGCTGTGCACCGCGTCGATCGACGAAGACGTCCCGCGCTGGATGAAGGGCACCGGCACGGGGTGGGTGACGGCCGAGTACTCGATGCTGCCGGGCAGTTCGCCCGAGCGTGTGGACCGTGAGGCGGCCAAGGGCAAGCAGAGCGGACGCACCGTCGAGATCCAGCGGCTCATCGGCCGCTCGTTGCGGGCGGCGTGCGACATGCGCCTGCTCGGCGAGCGGCAGGTGGTGGTCGACTGCGATGTGCTGCAGGCCGATGGCGGCACGCGCACCGCCAGCATCTGCGGCGGCTACCTGGCGCTGCACGACGCGCTCACCCGCCTCCAGCAGAACGGCGCCATCAAGCAGCACCCGCTCCATTCGTTCTGCGCCGCCATCAGCGTGGGCATCGTCGGCGGTTCGCCGGTACTCGACCTGCCGTACGTGGAGGACTCGACGGCCGAGGTCGACATGAACGTGGTGATGCTGGGCCAGCCGCACGACAGCGCGCACGAGCCGCGCTTCGTCGAGGTGCAGGGCACGGCCGAGGGTGTGGCGTTCAGCCGGGGTGAACTCGACGCGCTGCTCGGACTCGCATCCGGTGGTCTGCGCGAGATCATGGACCTGCAGGCGCTGTTGGTGAGCGACCCGCCGTCGCCGCGGGCGATGCTCACCCGCAAGAAGTGAGCGCCGTGCCCACCCACGAGCAGGCCCGACAGCCGGTGCTGGTGTGCGCCTCGGCCAACCCGCACAAGGTGGCCGAGATCGCGGCGTTGCTGGACGGCCTGGTCGACCTGCGGCCACGGCCCGACGGGGTGCCCGAGGTGGTGGAGGACGCGGGCACGCTGGAGGGCAACGCCCGGCTGAAGGCAACTGCCATCTGCGCCGCCACCGGCGAGGCGGCCGTGGCCGACGACACGGGCCTGTTCGTCGCCGCGCTCGACGGCGAGCCGGGTGTCGACACCGCGTACTACGCCGGGCCGCAGGCCACCTACGCCGAGAACCGGGCCAAGCTGCTGGTGGCGCTCGACGGGGTGGCCGATCGGCGGGCCGAGTTCGTCACCGTCGTGCTGGTGCGCCGGCCCGACGGCAGCGAGACCATCGTGCGTGGGGTGTGCGCCGGCACCATCGCCACCGCCGAGCGCGGCGAAGGCGGCTTCGGGTTCGACCCGCTGTTCGTGCCCGACGACGGCGACGGTCGCACGTTCAGCGAGATGGGCGAGGCCGAGAAGAACCGCCTGTCGCACCGCGGCCGGGCGTTCCGGGCGCTGGTGGAGGCGCTCAGCTAGGGCGTACGTGCAGTGTGGCCCACACCGGTTGATGGTCCGACGCCTCGCAGTCACCATCGATCTCGGCGTCGATCACGTCGACACCGTCGTTCACCAGGATGAAGTCGATGCGCAGGTCGTAGTACGCGC
>JBEICS010000191.1:0-5030 GCA_040383925.1 Acidimicrobiaceae bacterium
CAGAGACCCGTTCGGGTCAGCCTTCTAGTGCTAGCACATCTGGGTCGCCAACAACCCCACGCGCACGGTGTCGAAGATCTACCCGTCCACCAACACCCTCTCCGCCACCGTCACCGTCGGCACCAGCCCGTACGGGACAGCGTTCGACGGCACCAACATCTGGGTCACCAACAACGGCTCGGGCAACGTGTCCAAGATCAACCCGACCACCAACACCGTCACCGCCACCGTCACCGTCGGCACCAGCCCGTACGGGGCAGCGTTCGACGGCACCAACATCTGGGTCACCAACAACGGCTCGGGCACCGTGTCGAAGATCAACCCGACCACCAACACCGTCACCGCCACCGTCACCGTCGGCACCGGCCCGGCCGGGGTGGCGTTCGACGGCACCAACATCTGGGTCACCAACACCGGCTCGGGCACGGTGTCGAAGATCAACCCGACCACCAACACCGTCACCGCCACCGTCACCGTCGGCACCAATCCGGAGGGGGTGGCGTTCGACGGCACCAACATCTGGGTCGCCAACTACGGCTCGAACACGGTGTCGAAGATCCGGATGTAGAACGAGTCTCGCCACCGAAGCCGAACAGGCCCTGACGGGCAACCCCGATCAGTACCCCGGGTCGCTCGGCCAGTTGGGCTGGAACAAGTGCCACTGGTCGGGGGCGCGCCGGATGAGGAACTCGAGCTCGCGGGCCAGCGACTGCGTGACGCGGGCGACGTCGTCGCGCAGCCCTCCCCCAAGGCGCGTCGCCGGCAGCGGCGGCCGGACGATGGCGTGATGGCCGTTGTAGCGGGGCGTGAAGTACACCCCGGTGGGCAGGACGGGAGCACCCGTACGCAACCCCAGCATCGCCGGTCCGGCAGGCAACGTGGTGCGCTCGCCGAAGAACTCGACCTCCACGCCGTTGCGTTCGAGGTCGCGGTCGCACAGCAGACACACCACCTCGTTCGCCTTCAGCGCCTTCATCACCGCTGTCGCAGCCCCGTCGCCGAGCGGCACCACCGTCATACCCAGGCTCTGGCGCAGGTCGGCGAACCACTGGAACAGCTCGGGCGGCTCGAGTGGCTCGACCACCACCGTGAGGCGGTGACCCTGGTCGGTCATCCATCGGCCGGCCCACTCCCAACCACCGAGGTGGGGCAGGGCGAGAATGACGCCGTTGCCCTGGGCGAGACCGTCGACGATGTGCTGATACCCCTCTTTGGTGAAGCCGCGTTCGACCGAGCGCTTCGACATCGTGGGCAACTTGAAACTCTCGACGTAGTACCGGGCATAGCTGTCGAAGGCGCCTTGGGTCTGCACCCGCAGCACAGCCGACGACACTTTCGGGTTCACCCGACGCAGATGTCGTTGGATCATCGCCCGACGCTCGGCGTTGGCGACGCTCGCCCCGAACCCCATCATCGACGCCGTCGCGCCAGCGATCGGACCAGGGGTGAGCCGTGCCGCGAGCGAACCGAGCCGGAAACCGCCCACCGTGACGGCATCGGCGATGCGACGCCGCTCGTCGGCGACCCCGGTCATGGATCAGTCGTCGTGCGGGCGGCGCTGCACCCGGGTGATGCGCGCATTGATCCGCTCGGTGCGCACCACACGGCGGTGCTGGCGACGGCTGCGTCGCAGCTCGATCTTGGCCGCCGTGATGGGGGCCACGCTGGCCTGGCGCCACACCTTCACGAAGCGCTGCACCGCGGTGATGGCGGTGAGCACGAGCATGACCGCCAGGATCCACACCAGCAGCGGTTCGAACAGCAGACCGAGGCAGAGCAGGATGATGCGCTCGGCGCGCTCCATCAGGCCGCCCTTGGCGTCGAGGCCGAGCGACTCGGCCTTCGCCCGCTCGTAGGAGATGACCGAACTGACGGCCAGCACACCGAACGGCAGCATGGCCAGCAGTGGCGTATCGCCGACGGAGAAGTGCCAGGCCAGACCGGCGAACAGGAGGGCATCGGTGACCCGGTCGATGACCGAGTCGAAGAACGCACCGCGCTGGCTGGACGTGTTCGAGGCCTTGGCCAGCGCACCATCGAACAGGTCGGGCAGGGCCGCCAGGATGACCAGCAGCAGGCCCAACTGCAGATAGCCGGCCCCGATTGCTACGGCGGCACCGACGGCCACGACGAGACCGAGCACCGTGAGGTGGTCGGGCGACAGACCGGTGCGGCGGAGCGAATCGCCGATCGGCTTCACTGCCTTGTCGACCGCGGTGCGGAACGTACCGTCGAACATCGCCCTCAGGCTACCGGCACCGGCGGCTACCGGTGGACCCGACCCGGCGGGTCATTCGACCCAATCGGTCTCGGGATTCGCCTCGGTCAACTGCTCGAGCACCGACCCGTCGACCGCATCGATGAGTACCAGGCCGCGTTGGCGGGGCGGGTTCTCGGCGGAATACACCAGCACCCGCCACGTGGGCCGACTGCGCAGGCCGCGCCACACCTGCTGTGCCGAGGCGTGGCCGACGGCGAAACCAACGGCGCCCTGGGCGACGACGAGCGCCTCTTTCTCGTCGATGCTCATCCGCCAGCCGGAGGTGAACGAGTAGAGCGCCACAGCGCCGAGCAGCACGGCGGCCCACAGGTAGCCCTCGTTCACCAGCACGTGCGGATCGCCGCGATGCGTGGCCCACAGTGCCAGCAGTCCCGCTGCCATCACCGCGTAGATGACGGCCGGACGACGACGGCGGCTGTTGTCGGGGAACTGGTACGCGCCGACGAACTCGGCTGCGTTGAGATCCTCGGGCAGTTCGTCGCGGACGTCGCTGGCGTCGGTCATGCCGTCAGCCTACGACCGCGGCCACGCCGTGCGCAGTTTGGCAGCCGTATCGGGCAACGCTTCGGGCAGCGTGCGGGTGTTCGCCGTGGTGGTCATGAAGTTCGCGTCGCCCACCCACCGCGGTACTACGTGCACGTGCAGGTGCTCGCTCACGCTGCCGCCGGCGGGCTGGCCGAGGTTGAGACCGACGTTCACCCCGGTGGGCGCCAGCGCCGCCTTCACCGCCCGAACGGCGTCGGTGACGGTGGCCCACAACTCGGCGGCCTCGGCGCCAGCGAGCTGCTCGAGGTCGGCCACCTCGCGGTACGGCAGCACCAGCAGATGACCGACCGCGTAGGGATAGGCGTTCAGCAAGGCGAAGCACGCATGCCCGCGATACACGATGTGCGTCTCGTCGTCGGGCAGACCCGAGGCGAGGATGGCGCTGAAGATGCTCCCGTCGGATCGATCCGGCCGGGTGCCGAGACTGCTGACGTAGGTGGCTCGCCACCCGTTCCACAGCAGTTCGAGCGGTGTCACCGCAGCGTCAGCTCCGGGCGCTGGCGAGTTGGGCGCCGATCTCGGCATGCAACCGCTCGACGAACGTGTCGAGCGCGACATCGCGCTCGACCTCTCCCCCGCGCGGGTTCACACCCAGGGTGGACGCCGCCACGTCGGTGTCGCCCACGACGAGCACGTACGGGATCTTGTCGAGCTTGGCCGCCCGGATGCGCTTGCCCAACTGATCGGTGGCATCGACCATGTCGGCGCGCATGCCTTCGGCGCGCAGGCGGGCCACCACCGATTCGGCGTACGCCTCGTGCGCCTCAGCGACAGGCAGCACCCTGGCCTGCAGCGGCGCGAGCCACGTGGGGAACGCACCTGCGTAGTGCTCGAGCAGCACACCGAAGAACCGCTCGACCGAGCCGAACAGGGCGCGGTGCAACATGATGGGTCGGTGCCGGGCGTTGTCGGCGCCCACATACTCGAGTTGGAACCGCTCGGGCAGGTTGAAGTCGCACTGGATGGTGCTGAGCTGCCAGGTGCGGCCGATGGCGTCGCGCACGTCGATGTCGATCTTCGGGCCGTAGAACGCGGCGTCGCCCTCTTTGATCTTGTAGGGCAGGCCATAGCGCTCGAGCGCCGCCTGCAGTGCGGCCGTGGCCTTGTCCCAGATCTCGTCGCCGCCCACGTACTTCTGCGGGTCCTTGGTGGACAGGTTGGCCGTGAAGTCGTGGAAGCCGAAGGCCCGCAGCACACTCATCACGAAGTCGAGCAGCGACGCGATCTCGTCCTGCAACTGCTCTTCGGTGCAGTAGATGTGGCTGTCGTCCTGGGTGAAGCCGCGGATGCGCATCAGGCCGTGCAGCGTGCCGGCCCGCTCGTAGCGGTACACGGTGCCCAACTCGAACAGCCGTAGCGGCAACTCGCGATAGCTGCGTTGGCGCGACCGGAAGATGAGGCAGTGCATCGGGCAGTTCATCGGCTTCGGGTAGTACACCCCGTTGTCCATCTCCATGGGCGGGTACATCCCGTCCTTGTAGAAGTCGAGGTGCCCGCTGGTCTGGAACAGGTTGGCGTTGGCCAGGTGCGGGGTGAAGACGAACTGGTAGCCGCCCGTGGTGTGGCGCTCGCGGCTGTAGTCCTCCATCAGCTTGCGGATGGTGGCGCCCTTCGGGTGCCACACCGCCAGACCGCCACCCAACTCGGTGGGGAAGCTGAGCAGGTCGAGTTCGACAGCCAGCTTGCGGTGGTCGCGCTTCTCGGCCTCCTCCAGACGATGGAGGTGCTCGTCGAGGGCCGCCTTGGTGTCCCATGCCGTGCCGTAGACGCGCTGCAGCATCGGGCCCTTTTCGTTGCCGCGCCAGTAGGCGCCGGCCACCTTCATCAGCTTGAAGTGGCCGAGGCGGCTCGTGCTGGGCACGTGCGGACCACGGCACAGGTCGACGAACTCGGGCGTGTTGCGGTACACGCTGATGGTGTCGCCACCACCCACCTCGCCGGCATCGGCGCCATCGGCGCCGCCCTGCGAGACGCGCTGGATGATCTCGCACTTGTAGGGCTGGTCGGCGAACAGCGTGAGCGCGTCGGCGGCAGGCAAGTCGGCGCGCACGAAGGGCTGGTCGGCGGCGATGATCTCGCGCATCCGCGCGTCGATGGCCTGCAGGTCGGCCTCGGCGAACGTGCGCCCCTCGGGCAGCTCGAAGTCGTAGTAGAAGCCGTCCTCGATGGCGGGGCCGATGGTGTACTTCGCTCCGGGGAACAG
>JBEICS010000192.1:0-5017 GCA_040383925.1 Acidimicrobiaceae bacterium
CCGCCGTCGCGGCCCCAATCTCCGTGGTGCATTGCATGCCCTCCTTCGGGAACGAATCAGTTGCTCTCGGGTCTACCAACGTCGGTGTACCGGTGTCGGTCGCCTCGCCTTCTTCTCACCCGATTCACAACCTGCGGCCGGAACGTCGGGGCTGCTGGTGTCACACCCCTGTCGGTGCCGTCCGTTGGGGGCTGTCAGGCCGACGAGGAGGACGACAGTTGCTCGACGATGTGAACGCCCGGACCGCCGTGTCGCGCCGGTCGGGGGTGCGACGGTGAGCCGTGGTCTGGTCGCCCATTCGCCGCACCGCGGTCCGCAGGCCATCAACCGGTCCACGTTCACCCTGCAGGTCGACCGGGGAGACGTGGCGTGGATCGCCGACGTCGATGAGCGCAGCGACGTCGTCACTGTCGCCTTCCAGAACCTGCGGCTCGTGGGGCACCCCTCCCATCTTGAGTCGTTGGTGGCCGGCCTGGTCGAACTGCTCACCGATCTGCGCGAGTGCCCGGAACTCGCCGAGCTGCTGCTGCCGGTGATGAAGCGCCGCGACCCCAGCGCCCAGCGCACCGAGGCCCACCCCCTCACCTGGACCGTCGACTGACGCGAAGGGCGGCGACCGCCGACGCCGCTAGCAGTGACGGGATCACGTTGCGGCGACGTCGATCCGTTCTCTCCAACGGCCACGACGGACGTGCCCAACGGTGGAGGATGGTGGAGCATGGCGGATGCTGAGGATGTCGACCTCGTGGAGGGGATGCGGGCCACTTCGGTGTCGGCGTGGAAGACGCTGTGGGGAGCTGTCGACGACCTCGGCACAGCTGGCTTCGAGGGCACCTGGCGCGGCGGTGAGCCGTCGCCCGACAATGAGCACCTCATCCACGTCCCGTGGGTCGAGTACAGCGTCGAACTCGGTCGGGTGGTCGTCGCGCTGTACGACGTGAAGGCTGTGGCGCCGTTCGACTGGATGGACTGGTACGACGAGTCGCGTTACCCGAACGGTGAGAGCCTCGAGTCGGCGCCGATCGACGACATCGTGCGGATGATGACCGTGGTCGTGCGCTCGGACCGCTTCAGCGAGGGTTCCCTGAAAGCAGCCGTCGACTCGGGCGTTTTCGGTGTGCTGCTGCGTCGCCTGAGGGACTGGTACGACGCGGGCGGCGCTACACCGGGTCGCTGACCCGTTCGAGCACGACGCGGATGTCGCTGGCGTGCCGAGCCGACCTTGCGACGAATGGTGTCGAGTGCGACGCGAATCGTCGCAAGGTCGCTGGGTAGCGGCTGGTCCCGGTTCGCCGCTGCCGGCCAATACCAGCAGCGGGGCCGGCCTCCGCTCACCGGGCCGGCTCAGTTGAACAACACACCATTGTTGACACCATTGGTTACACCGCGATAGGACACCGGGATGAGCGACAGCGCCATCCGCAACACCGGCATCCGCGACTTCTGCCTACCGCCCGAGGTCGACCGCCGAGCCGCCAGCGAGCGGCTGGTCCGGCTGCGTCAGGTGTTGGCCGCCCACGACATCGGCGCGGCCATCTACTTCGACGCGGTCAACATCCGCTACGCGTGCGGTGTCCGCAACATGCAGATCAACACCACACGCAACCCGGGCCGCTACGTGTTCGTCCCCGTCGAAGGCCCCGTCGTGCTGTTCGAGTACACCGGCTGCTGGCACCTCGCCGAGGGTTACGACACCGTGCAGGAGATCCGCACCGCCAAGGGGGTCCATCCCTTCTACAGCGGCGACCACCACGCCGAGCACCTCGCCGCCTTTCTGAACGACATCGACCGGCTGATGGCCTCCAACGGTCTGACGGGGGAGCGCCTCGGTATCGAGCGGGCGCCCATCGATGTCGTGCCAGCGCTCATCGCCCGCGGCTACGACATCGTCGACGCGAGCATCACCATCGACCTCGCCAAGTCGATCAAGACCCCCACCGAGTTGGAACTCATCCGCGCTTCGGTGTCCTGCACTGAGTTCGCTGTCGGCTACATGGAAGAGCGCCTGCAGCCAGGCCGCACCGAGAACGAGGTGTTCGCCGACTTGAACAAGGCCCTCATCGCCGGTGGCGGCGAGTACATCGAGACCCGCCTGTTCAACTCGGGCGCTCGTACCAACCCGTGGTTCCAGGAGACGGGCAGCAAGGTGATCGAAGCCGGCGACCTGGTGGCGCTCGACACCGACGCCATCGGCTGCCACGGCTACTACACCGACATGTCGCGCACGTTCCTCGCCGGCGACGGCCCCGCCACCGCCCAGCAGAAGCACCTCTACGGCCAGGCCTACGAACAGTTGCAGCACAACATCGAGCTCATCCGCCCCGGCATGTCGTTCCGCGAGTTCGCCGACAACACCTGGCCCATCCCCGACGAGTTCGTGAAGCACCGCTACCTGTGCCCCGTGCACGGCAACGGCATGACCGGCGAATACCCCGTCATCCCCTATCCCGACATCTTCCACCTCGTCGGCCAGGAGGGCACCTTCGAGCCGAACATGACGGTGTGCGTCGAGAGCTTCATCGGAAGCATCCACGGCGGCGAAGGCGTGAAGCTGGAGGAGCAGGTACTCATCACCGACTCCGGGGTCGAGCGCCTCACCACCTACCCATACGAGGCGCGACTGCTGGGCTGAACGCCGGTAGGTTCGCCCGATGCCCGCCAAGTCGGCACGTACCCGCGACGACTACATCACCGCCGCCATCGCCTTCGTCGACGACAACGGCCTCAATGCGCCCACCCTCCGCTCGCTCGGCGACGCGGTGGGCGTGAACCACACCGCGCTCTACCGCCACTTCCGCGACAAGGACGATCTGCTCCTGGCGATGATCGACACCCTCATCGCTGCCATCACCGATACCCCGTTGCCTGCCCGGGCAACACCGCGCAACCGGCTGCGCCATCTGCTGCGCCGGGCTCGCACCGAGCTGTCACGTCACCCTGAACTCACCATCGCTGTCATCACCACCAGCGGCACACTGCCCCATGGCCATCGCTTCACCACGATGGCGGTGGCCGAACTGGTCGCGATGGGTGTGCCCGACCGCGACATCACCCAGTGCTATCAGCTGCTCGAGGACTACGTGATGGGCGCCACCATCTATGACTGCAGCGGAACGCCCGACCCGCACGAAGCGCGGCGTGTGCGCCACCGTCTGCTCGGCCACCCGCTGTTCGACGAGATCAGCCGCACCCCCGCCGACATCGCTGCCCACAACGAAGCCGCGTTCGAACGCGGGCTGGAGATGCTGCTCGACGGTTGCGCTGCCACGGCCGATCGCCCGACCAGGCGCTGACGCCTCGCGCTCACTGCACCTGACGGGCCCGCTCGGCGTCGTCGCCGTCGATCTCGCCGCGGGTGCGGCGAAGGAGCGTGGCACCGAACCACACCAGACCGCCGGCTGCCAGCAGCATGACGATCAGCTATACCAGGCCGAGCCAGTGGAACCCGCCGTCGCGACCCCATCGCCGTGGTGCATCGCATGCCCTCCGCCGGGAACGAAACAGTTGCTCTCGCGTCTACCAACGTCGGTGTACCGGTGTCGGTCGTCTCGTCGTCTTCTCACCCGATTCACCACCTGCGGCCGTGACGGCAATCAGGTGACGACCATCGCCAACCCGGCGAGGAGCGCCACAATCACGCCTGCGGTTGCCGCCACTGTTCCCGACTCACGCCCACTCGAGTCGCGCACCTCCCACATTCCTCTGAGCCCGAAAGCGACCGCAGAGAGCACGGCGGGGATCGTGACGAGGAACGTCAGCGACGCGCCATCGCCGGCGATCAGGCGCCAGACCACCGATCCGACCCCGACGCACGCCAACACGAGTGACAGCCATGACTTGACGTTGGCACGAGGCCGAGGCGAGGCGCCTACGGTCGTCGGATGGGTGACTGTGTGCGCCTGGGCCCCACGGTCGGCGTCCTTCGGTGTGGTCATGGCACGGATGAGCAGGGCCGTCCCGACCAGGAAGAGGCCGATGACGACGACCGCCGCCACCGCCAGGAGGCTTGCTGCGCTCTGCCGTTGCCCGGCGCACTCCTCTGCGCTTCCGGAGTCCTCGCAGAAGCCGGCACCCAGGTTGGTGATCGCGACAATGAACAGGGCAAACGGGGCGATAACCAAGGCAGCGAGCGCGAGCCGAAAGCCGGTGCGGCCTGGCCCGCCACGGCGGGCTTGCTTCCGCGGTGTGAGCCACCCACTCGGCTGGGGCGTCGCCTGTCGGTCGGCATCGCGCTGCTGATCGACCACGTTGCCCACCTCCGGTTCCATCCTGTTCGAGGGGCAGCCTGCAGCGCTGTTGCCAGTCGCCTCTTCGGCCGAAGGTCGCGTTCCTGCGGGCCGAACGAACCATCGATCCGCCACTCGGTCGGGTGGTCGTTGCGCTGTACGACGTGAAGGCTGTGGCGCCGCTCGCCTGAGGGACTGGTACGACGCAGGCGGTGCTACACCGGGTCGCTGACCCGTTCGAGCACGACGCGGATGCCGCCCATGTCGGGCCGGGTCCACACCATGTGGCCGTCGGTATCGAGTGCTCGCCGCACCTCGATACCGGGCAGGCCCACCGGCCGCAGCACGAACGCACCGTCCTCGTAACTGGCCACCACGTGGATGGGGGTCGTGTAGTCGAACACCGACACGTCGTGCACGCCGTTCTCCTCGGTGCCGTCGGCCCGTGCGTCGGCGATGGTGCCGCCGCCGCAGTCGACGATGCGGTTACCGCACTGTTCGATCCGCTCGGTGTACGACATCAACCGGTCGTCGGCCGGCACCGGCTCGCCGCCGCGGGTGGCGCTGACCGTTCGCCAGATGCCGCGCAGGTCGGGCGCGCCGGCCACCAGCGGCTCGGTGCAGCCCGCCAGCACCAGCGGTGGGAACGACGTGCCGTAGCCACCGGGAGGGGTGTGCGCCACCGGGATGTCGTCGGCCGTCGTCATGGCGCCGACCCTACTGAAGCCACCGACCCGTCGATCACCGGGAACTTGTTCGAGTTTCCGTCGTATGCAACGGAAACCCGAACA
>JBEICS010000193.1:0-5010 GCA_040383925.1 Acidimicrobiaceae bacterium
CCACCATGCCGCCGACGTTCACTCCCTTCGGCATGCGGCCGACACTGGCCAGGTACTCGCCGTAGGTGACCCAGTCCCACGGCAGACCGTTCATGATCGCGTCGCGCGGGATGTCTTCCACGCTCTCCATCAGTTCGGCCAGGTACTCGCGGTCGTCGGGCTTGCACGGGGCGAAGGTGACCCCGCAGTTACCCATCACCACGCTGGTGATGCCGTGGTAGCAGCTGCTCGACGCCACCGGGTCCCACGCCAACTGCGCATCGAGATGGGTGTGGATGTCGACGAAACCCGGCGTGACCAGGCGCCCCTCGGCGTCGATCTCGCGGGCCGTGCTGCCCACGATGTCGGTGCCCACCGCAGCGATGTGATCGCCGGTGATGGCCACATCGGCGCGGTAGGCGGGCGCGCCTGTGCCGTCGACCACCGTGCCGTTGCGGATGACGATGTCGTAGGTACCCATGCGCCGAACCTCCCCACGTGCCGACTGACCCCGAAGAGTGAACCCTAGGACATCTGTACCGAGCTCCGGTATGGCGGAACCGTTACAGAACCGGGTCAGAGCCGCGAGCGCAACGACCAGATCTCGGGAAACAGCACCACGTCGAGCATCGCCCGCAGATAGCCGACACCCGACGTGCCGCCGGTGCCACGTTTGACACCGATCACTCGTTCGACGGTGGTGAGATGGCGGAAGCGCCACAGGCGGAACGCGTCCTCGAAGTCGGTCAGTTCCTCGCCGAGTTGGTAGAGGTCCCAGTGCGCCTCGGGATCGCGGTACACCTGCAGCCACGCCCCCTCCACGGCCTCCGACGCCACATACGGCCGGCTCCAGTCGCGGTCGACGCAGTCGGCCGGTACCGCCAGGCCGCGTCGGGCCAACAGCCGAAGCGACTCGTCGTACAGCGACGGCGCCCGCCACGCGGCCTCCACCTCGGCCATCAACTCGGGTCGGTGAGCGTGTGGGCGCAGCATCAGCTCGTCCTTGTTCCCTGCGGCGAACTCGATGCAGCGGTACTGCCAACTCTGGAACCCACTGCTGTTCGACAGGTACGGGCGGATCGCCGAGTACTCCGACGGGGTCATCGTGGCCAGCACGTCCCACGCGTGCACCAGTTGCTCCATGATTCGGCTCACCCGCGACAGCATCTTGAACGCAGTTGCCAGCCGATCGTCGGCGATCGCGGCAATCGCAGCGACGAGTTCGTGGCGCATCAACTTCATCCACAACTCGCTCGTCTGGTGCTGGACGATGAACAACATCTCGTTGTGGTCGGGCGACAGCGGGTGCTGTGCCGACAGCACCTCGTCGAGATGCAGGTAGTCGCCGTAACTCATGTCGCTCGAGAAGTCGAGTTGCGCGCCGTGCGGATGGTCGGAGGTGGTCATCTCGACAATCCTCGCGCTCACACCAGGCGGCGACCGGCAGCCCACACTGTGAGTTCGTGCCGGTTCGATACCTGCAGTTTGCGCAGCACGGCCGACACATGAGTCTCGATCGTCTTCACCGACAGGTGCAGGCGGGTGGCCACCTCGCGGTAGGTGTAGCCGCGAGCGATCAGCCGCATCACCTCCTGTTCCCGCGCTGTGAGCAGATCGAGTTCGGCGTCGACCGGGGCGGCCACCTCACCCGAGAATGCATCGAGCACAAAGCCGGCCAGGCGAGGTGAGAACACGGCGTCGCCGTCGTGCACCCGGCGGATCGCGTCGATCAGATCGGCCGAATCGATGCTCTTCGTCACATACCCCCGCGCCCCGGCACGGATGACCGCCACCACGTCGGCGGCCTGATCGCTCACCGACAGCGCCAGGAACACCGCCTCGGGCCACGCGCTGCGCACCCGCTCGATGATCACCCGCCCGCCACCACCGGGCAGATGCACGTCGACGAGCGCCACATCGGGCCGGTGGTCGAGGATGCCTGCCACAGCCTGATCGACGTCGCCGGCCTCGCCCACCACCTCGATCATGTCCGCAGCGGCCAACTCGCTGCGCACCCCAGCCCGGAACAGCGCATGGTCGTCGACGAGATAGCACGTGATCACGGGGCCACCATCTCGCCCGTCGTTGGTTCCCGCGTCACCCGCAGCGACACCTCCGTGCCGTCACCCGGGCTGGTCGTCACCGACGCCTCACCGCCGATGCGCAGCAACCGACCCACGATCGAGTCGCGGACACCGCGCCGGTCGGCGTCGACCCCCGCCGGATCGAAGCCGACACCGCGGTCGCGCACGAAGACCTCGATGGCTCCGTCGCTCACCTCGGCGAAGACCGCGACCGTCGGTGCCCCACTGTGCTTGGCGGCATTCAGGCAGGCCTCGCGGGTGGCGGCGATCAGAACGGCACAGCGTTCGTCGACCGGGAGGTCACCCACCGACACCACCTCTACCGGCACGTCGTAGGCGTCCTCCACCTCGACCGCGATCTCACCGAGGGCGGCCGTGAACGTGTGCGCCGATCGAGTCGCTGTCGCCTCGCCGTACAACCACTCGCGCAACTCGCGCTCTTGGCGTCGCGCCAGGGTGACGGTGCGCCGCGGGTCGTCGGCCGTGCGCTGGATGAGCGCGAGGGTCTGCAACACCGAATCGTGAAGATGGGCGGCGACGGCGGCCCGCTCGTCGGCACGGATGCGTTCGCGACGTTCGTCGGCTGCGCGTTGGGCGAGGCGGGCCAACCACGGACCGGCGACGACGCCCACACCGACGAGGGTGAGCGCCGCCGCCAGGGTGCCCACCCGCACGCTCGTCGGTGTTCCTCCGTGCCAATCGCCCGTCGCGCCGCCCGCCACCAGCACGCCGGCGGCCATCAACCCGACGCCCATCATCACCCGACCCTGCAGCCAGCGGCCCTCACTCCGGGCCAGCACGAGCGCACCGACCCCCATCACTACGGCCGCCACCATCGGGACATCACCCAACCACACACCGGTCGAACGCACCACCAGCAGCAGCCCGGCCGTGATGAAGACCACCGCTGTATCCCGCCGCCGGTCGTGTGGATGCGCCGGGCCGACCTCCACGGCGCGCGCTGCCACTGCATGCCCGAGTGCGTACAGCGCTACACCGAGCCCACCGGCAAGGCTCAACAGCGCCACCGCCACCCGCATCAGCGCGGGATCGACACCGTGCTGGTCGGCGAACCCACCGGCCACACCCGACAGGACGCGCCGGTCGGTGCGCGCCCGGAACTCGATCGACCGGTCGGCCTGGACGAGCGGTTCGAGGAGATTGACCACGATGCCATCTTCGCACCACGGGGCCGGGCCACACATCGGTGATCACCCTGAACGCGACCCTGAGCCCGTATCGGGGTCGGTTCGGGGATCGATCAGGGCACATCCCCGATGTGGTCGACCGCCCCGCCGACGCACGCTGAGCGCATGGATGAGAACACCCCGAACTCCGAGCCGACCGATGCCCGACCGCAGGTCGGTGGCACCGTGCTGGACGACCATGACCGGCCCGACCAGACTGCCGCCATGAACGCGGCCCCACCGCCGACAGCCTGGTACGACGTACCCGTCGCCCGCTCCGCCACCGACAGCAAGGTGGGAGGAGTGATTGCCGGCGTCTGCCGGGCACATGGCTTCGACGTCAGCAGCACGCGTATCGCCTTCGCCGTCGTGGCACTGGTGCTCCCCGTGTTGGTGTTCGTCTACCTCGCCGCGTGGGTCATGCTTCCCACGGAACCCGCCCCCGCCGTCTCGCCCCGGCAACTCGTCACCGAACGGCAGCGCCGGCCGCTGCTCATTGCATTCGGTGCGGTGTTGGCAGCTGTGCTCATCGGGTCGGTCGGGTCGTGGTGGTGGCTCGGCGACTTCCCTTGGGGTCTCGGGCTCGTCGCCGGTGGTGTGCTGCTGTGGTTGCTCTCCGCCCGCCGCAACCCTCCCGCGCCGAAGCCACCGATGCCGGAGCCGTCGTCGACGCGGCCACCGATGCCGGAGCCATCGATGACTATGTCCTCCGGCACGGCCGGTACCAGCGACCGTTGGCCGACGACTGCGGCGATGCCCACCGTCGTCGCAGCGGAACCCCCGGCGCACGGCCTGCCCACGACCGGCCGGCGCGCTCGCGAACGGTCGCGGCGCCGTGTTCGCGCCCGGTCGCGCCGGCGCGTCCCTATCGCCTCGATCACCCTGGTCGCCCTCGCCGTGATCGCGGCCTTCCTGCAACTCGGCGAGAACCTCGACTGGTGGAACATCGAGGTGGGTGCCGCGGTGATGACCGGTCTCGCTGTCATGGTGCTCGCCACCATCGTCAGCGCCGTCGTCAACCGCTCCTTGGCACTGATCGCCATCACCCTGCTCCTCACGTTCGCCCTCACCGGTTTCGCCGTCGCCGATCCCACGCTCGACGGTCCGATCGGTGATCGCGCCATCCGCCTGGCCCCTGGCAGCGACACCGGCATCCAGTGGCAGCAGGGCATCGGACGGCTCCGCATCGACCTGCGCGATCTCGAGTTCACCGAAGGTGCCGACCTCACCACCATCACCGCATCGGTGGGGATCGGCCAACTGGAGGTGGTGGTGCACCAAGACGTCACCATCGATGTCAACGGGTCGGTGAACATCGGGCAGATCCTGCTGTACAACGAGCAGGTGGCTTCGGGTGTGCGCGTGCAGCACCAGGTCGTCGTCCCCGCAGCCGACCAACCGGCGGCCGGCACCGTGCGGCTCGACCTCGAGGTGGGGGTGGGCGAGATCACCGTCATCCGCACCGACTTCGACCGCTGAGTACGGTGCGGCCATGGGCGCCTCGCTCAGCTTCTACGCCAGCACAACCAACGACGCGTTCATCCAGGACGAGGCCGGGTTCGAAGGAACCAACGACCACTTGGCGGCGTTCACCACCGAGGCCACCCCGAACGGCTCGAGCGCATGGGCCGGGTGGCACAACCGGCCCGCGCACTCATCGGCTGACCCCGTACAGTTCATCCCATGACCGCACGCAACTCGCTCGTCCGCATGGGCCTGCAGATCCCCAACTTCACCTACCCCGGTGTGGGCCCCGACGA